>JASIGD010000229.1 GCA_030045295.1 Streptosporangiaceae bacterium | reverse complement strand
GATCACGCTGGCGACACCGATCTGCTGGGCCCGGCCGACCGGCGCGGCCGGGCCGGCCCCCGCCGCACCGTCCATGGTCACCCAAGGAACCTATCGCGTCACCGGAACAAGGCCACGTGCGGCCGGGCGCCTCGGCCCTCCGCCGCGGCGTGAACTCAGCCGGGGTGCCCTTCGGCACGGGCGGCGGGCCATTGCCCGTTCGGGATGAGCCTCTGCTCGGTGACGACCGCGGAGACCAGCTCGGCCGGGGTGATGTCGAACGCGAAGTTGAGCGCCTTGGTGCCCGCAGGGGCGGCCGGGACGGTGATTTCCTCGTCCGGGCGCTGCTCGAGCGGGATCGCGGCGCCGGCCGGGGTGGCCTCGTCGATGGTCGATTCGGGCGCGGCGACCAGGAACGGGATGCCCGCCCGGCGGGCCGCGAGCGCCAGGCCGTAGGTGCCGATCTTGTTGGCCACGTCGCCGTTCGCGGCGATCCGGTCCGCGCCGACCACCACGGCGTCGGCCAGGTGCCGGCTGATCAGGAACGGTCCCGCGCCGTCGCAGGCTAGCCGGTGCTCGATACCGAGCTGGTCAAGCTCCCAGCAGGTCAGCCGGGCGCCCTGCAGCAGCGGCCTGGTCTCGTCCACGATGACCAGGCTGAGCGCCCGGTCGTCATGCAGCGCCCGGATGACGCCGAGCGCCGTGCCCCAGCCCAGGCAGGCCAGGCTGCCGGTGTTGCAGTGCGTGTGGACGCGAAGCGGGCCGGCGCCGCAAGCCTGGACGAGGTACGCGGCGCCGCGCTCGCTGATCCGGCGGCTGGCCGCCGCGGTGCGATCAAGTACAGCCAGGGCCGCGGCCTGTACGGCCTGGCTGCCCTCGCCGATCCGCGCCGCGACCGCCGCTACCTCGCGGCCGAGGTTGACCGCGGTCGGCCGGGCGTCGGCGATCCGCTTGATCTCCGCGTCCAGCCGTGTGTCGTCCCAGTCCTCGTCCTGCGCCTGGCGGGCCGCCAGCGCCACGCCGAGCGCGCCGGCCGCGCCCAGCACCGGCGCGCCCCGGATGGCCAGGCTGGTAATCGCCGCGACCAGCTGGTCGACGGTGGCGATGCGCCGCGTCCTGACTTGGTGCGGCAGCGCGGTCTGGTCGAGCGCCTCGATGTGCCCGTCCCGCCAGGCGAGCGCGTCGGGTGTGTCCATACTGTGAACCTATGCTGCTCCTCGAACAGGCGCGAGAGGACGTGGTCCGGACCTGCCGCGAGCTGACTGCATCCGGCCTGGTCGTGGGGACGTCGGGCAACGTGAGCGTGCGGGTCGGCGACCTGGTGGCAGTGTCACCCAGCGGGGTGGACTACGCGGAACTGGCCGCCGATCTCATCGGCGTGCACCGGCTGGACGGCGCCGCGGTCGAGGCGCCGCTCCGGCCGACCAGCGAGATGCCGTTGCACCTCGGCATTTACGCCGCCACCGGCGCGGCGGCGATCCTGCACACGCACCCGGTCGCGGCGACGGCGCTGTCCGCCCTGGCCGACGAACTGCCTGCCATCCACTACCAGGTGGCCATGTTCGGCGGCCCGGTCGCGGTGGCGCCGTACGCCACCTACGGGAGCGACGAGCTGGCCCGCAACGTGGTGGCCGCACTGCGCGACCGGACCGCCTGCCTGATGGCTAACCACGGCGCCGTGACCACCGGCCCGGACCTGGGATCGGCCCTGACCGGCAGCCGTTACCTGGAATGGCTCTGCGATGTGTACCTGCGCGTCCTCGCCGCCGGGGGCGGGTCGCCGGCCCCGCGCCTGCTGCCGGCGGGCGAGATCGCGCTGGTGGCCGGCAAGCTGGCGGGTTACGGTCAGCGAGTCCGCCGGGCTGGTCAGCAGCGTCCCTCGTAGGCGCCGGTGACGTAGGTGGTCCACGGGTCCCAGTCGGTCCCGTCGTCGGAGATGATGATCGCGGCCCGGGCGTTGCCGTACGCGTCGAAGGTGGCCAGCGCGGGTCCGTGTGAGCCGTTGATCTGCCAGTAGCCGTAGTCGTCGGTCGGGCTGAGCGCGTACTGGCTGCCGCCGGATTCGGCCATGGCGATCTCGGCGGCCGTGAAGGCCTCGGCCTGCGAGCCGCCGGCGTCTTCCCAGAGTTGCTCGAGGCCGGCGCAGCCGAGCGTTCCGTTCGGGACGGCGGAGGAGGTCAGCGCGGCGGACGCGGCGTGCTTGGGCGCGTACGAGGCGGCGTTCGCGGGCGGGTCGAAGGGGACGTTCAGCTTTTCGCCTGCGTAAATGACGTTGGGGTTCTGCACCACGGACTCGTTCACGTGGTACAGCCAGGGCCAGTCTGCCGAATTGCCGTAGAACTGCTGAGCGATTGAGGCCAGCGTGTCGCCGGGGCGGACGATGTACGTGCGAGTGGACGGCTCAAGGGGCTTGACCATCGCGTCGGTATGTACTTGCTCGGCCACCGCGGTGGCCGTGGCCGGAGTCCGCACGGCGGCATGGGCCTGCGGCGCCGCGACCAGCACGCTCGCGATGGCCATCGCGGGAGCGGCCTTGCCGGCCTTTTCGGCTACCTTCTCCACCTGTGACGGCGTGGTATGCCTGCCGGTCCGTCGGATCTTCCGGGGGCGGCGGTGCGTCCTGGCTGAATCCACAGAACTCCCCAAGTCGTTTCTGCGCCCGCCCAGCTGTCCCGCTGGGGCCTGTCGGCGAGCCCGGAAGGTCACTTTGCGTGACCTATTAGGCTTGTCTTCGCTCTTACGTGGCCGGTGCCGTCTGCTGAAGCATCGCAGCAATCGTCTGCAGGCCGCAGGCGAATCGCGGTATTCCCGTAACTCGTTCGTGATCTTGCAGGAACTGTTCGGCTGACGCTGAGATAATCCGGTTGTGACTGATGACAGCCTGAGGTACTTCGATGACTACGTGCCAGGGACAACGTATGACTGCGGCAGCGTCAGCGTTGACCAAGCTGATATAATCTTGTTCGCTAATAAGTTCGATCCACAGCCCTTTCATACCGATCCCGAGGCCGCGGCCCGCGGGCCGTACGGCGGACTGATCGCCAGCGGCTGGCATACGTCGGCCCTGGTAATGCGGCTGCTCGTCGACAACTACCTGTCGGCTGAGGCGAGCCTGGGCGGCCCGGGCGCCGACGAGATCCGCTGGCCCTACCCGGTCCGTCCGGGGGACACGCTCCGTGTCCGGGCTACGGTGGTGGAGGCGCGGAGGTCGCTGAGCAAACCGGATCGCGGCATCGTGAAGACGATGGCCGAGGCGGTGAATCAGGACGGCAAGACGGTCATGCGGGCCACCGCGATCAATTTCCTCCGCGTTCGCCCGGAATCCGACGCCTGAACAGGCCGGCCGCGACCAGGGCGAGCCCGGCCACGGCCGTGATCGGGCCGATGATGGCCCACAGGGTGGCGCCGGTCATGAAGCTCCCCGTCACGTAGCCCAGTCCCTGCAACGTCCAGACGATTCCGGCGACGGCGATGAGGGTGCCCGCGGCTACCAGCAGCACCCTGGTCGTCGTCGTCATGGTGCGAGCCTAGCCGGGTGCCTGCTCGCGGGGGATAGTAGGACGTGGCTTGGGAATGTCCGCGCGGCCGAGGAAGGGAACTGTCATGCTCTACGCCTTCGGGTTCGAGCGGGTCGGCGTGGTGGTCGGCGACCTGTACTTCGTGGATCCGCAGCCGGGCAAGGGGCAGGAGGGTCCCGAGCACGGCGTCCGGCTCGAGCTGCGGGTACTGGAGCGCGGTGCGCTGAAGGGATCGCCCTACTCGGCTCAGCCCATCGAGGTCGGCCGGCCGATCTGGCGCGTCGACCTGCTCGAGTCGGTCGCCGGGCGTCCGGGCAGCTTCGACCGCACGCATCATCACCCGGCGTTCAGCGGCTGGGATCCCAGCCGCCGGGTCTTTGCGAGGGACCTGTCGGCGGACCCGTTCGGGTGGCTGGGCGAGAAGCTGGCGGACCTGGACGGCCTGCTGGTCGCGGCCGGATTCCCGGCCGAGACCGCCGGCCCGGACGACGCGGATGACCTCGCCGCCGCCGCCCCGGAGATCGTGGCCACCACACGCGGGCTACTCGACAAGGTGCGGGCCGGCGAACTGGGCAACCCGCCGCGCCACGGAGCACCGGCCGGCGCGCCCGCGGCCGCGCCCGGAGCCCAACCAGTCCTCATTCGCACGGGGTGGCTCTGAGGCCGCCGGGCAGGCCATGGCAGGCTGGTGACGTGGCGAGTGACACGACGCGAAGGCTGATGCTGCTGCGGCATGCGAAGTCGGACTGGCCGGGAACCGACATACCCGATCGCGACCGGCCGCTGGCCAAGCGCGGGCGGCGCGACGCCCCGCGGGTAGGGCGCTGGCTGCGCGACCACGGCTACGTGCCGGACACCGTGGTGTGCTCGCCCGCGCGCCGGGCGCAGCAGACCTGGGAACTACTGGCGCCCGAGCTCGGCGGATCCCCATCGGTCACGTTCGAGCCCCGGGCGTACGACGCCGATGCCCTGACCCTGCTCTCGCTGGCGCGAGACCTGTCCAGCCGGCACCGGGCCGCGCTGCTGATCGGGCACGACCCGGCCATCTCAGAGCTGGCCGGTGCCCTGGTCGAACCGCGGGCTGAAGACGACGCGTCGCGGGAAATCAAGTTTCCCACCGCAGCCGTGGCGGTTCTCGGGTTCACCGGCGGCTGGCCGGACCTTGCCCCCGGCCAAGCGCACCTGCTCGACTTCACGATCCCCGCCGACCTGTAAACCGCTTTCTCGTGATCGTGGACACAAACCCTCGGAAGTAACGGGGTAACTGTCCACGATAATTCGGAGAAGCGCTCGACTGTCCGATTTGTTCGCATATGGGGGCCAACGGGGGCCGCAGCCGAATGCAAGCGCAGGCCCGAGAAGACCGGGCCGCGGCGGAATGGGGAGGGCGGCCGGGCCGGTTAGCAAAGGTGTCGTCGTACCGATGAGGAGAGTCGCGATGTCGCTGACCCGTTCGGCTGGCCCGCTGTCCGGCCACCCGCCGCAGACCGTCAACTACCGGATCGACGGTCCGGCGCACAGGCTGCTGATGCAGCAGTTCCCGCGCCGGGTGCGGGCGACCTTCGCCGGCGAGACGGTGTTCGACACCACTCGCGGCGTGCTGCTGCACGAGACCGGGCTGCTGCCGCAGCTGTACGTGCCGCAGGAGGACATCCGGTCCGACCTGCTGCGGCCCGCCGAGCACCACACGTACTGCCCGTTCAAGGGCACCGCGTCCTACTGGTCGGTGGCGGTCGGCGACCAGCTCGCCGAGAACGCCATCTGGTATTACCCCGAGCCGAACCCCGAGTCCGGCTGGCTGCGCGACTACGCCGGCTTTTACTGGGACGCCATGGACGAGTGGTACGACGAGGATGAGCGCGTCGAGGGCCACCTGCGCGACCCGTACCACCGCGTCGACGTGCGCCGTTCCTCGCGGCACGTCCGCGTCACGCTGGGCGGCACGGTGCTCGCGGAGACCAGCAGGCCCCTGCTGCTGTCCGAGACCGGCATGCCCAACCGCTTCTACCTGCCGGCCGCGGACGTCCGGCAGGAGCTGCTCGAGCCCAGCGACACGCACACCTTCTGCCCCTACAAGGGCACGGCCTCCTACTGGTCGGTCGGCGCGGATGACCGCAAGCTCGCCGACGCGGTCTGGTCCTACCCGCAGGCCGAGGGCGACTCGGCCGCGGTCAGCGGCTACCTGTCCTTCCTGCACGACGAGCTGACCGTCGAGGTGGGCGAGCCCGGCTGACAGGCGAGAAGGACCCCGCCTCCGCTTCTCGCGGATTCCGATTGCGCGGTGCCGGGCCGCCAACAGCGGACACCGTGTCCCCGCGTCTAGCCGGGATCCTTCTCGTCGCTTCCCAGCTCACCGCGTGACGGCGACGGGCCACAGGGACCAAGGTCCGTTACCGGGATGACCGTAGCCGGCAAAACCGGCCTCGGCTGACGCACCGCGGGCCGTTCGGCTGGATAAAGGCCAGAACGAGTGCGGCGGGCCACCGTGATCAGGTGGCCCGCCGCAGCCGACGGGAAATGTCCCGGGCTTTACTCGGAGCCGAAGGCCTTGATCTCCGCCTCCTCTTCCTTGGTCAGCTCGCGCGGCACCTCGCCGTGGGCGACCTTTTCCGCCTGCACGTGGTGCCGGATCGAGTCCACGACCTCGGGGTTCGCGAGCGTGGTGACGTCACCGACGTCGGTGAAGTTGGAAACGGACGCGATGACCCGGCGCATGATCTTGCCGGACCGGGTCTTGGGCATGTCGGGGACGATCCAGACGTTCTTCGGCCTTGCGATCTTGCCGATCACGGTCTCGATCGCCTTGCTGACCTTGTCCTCTAGCTCCTTGCTGGGCTCGAAGCCCGGCTTGAGCGAGACGTAGATCTCGACGATGCGGCCGCGGATGTCGTCGATGACCGGCACCGCGGCCGCCTCGGCGACCTCGGGCACGGTGAGCGCCGCCGACTCGATCTCCTTGGTGCCCAGGCGATGCCCGGCCACGTTGATCACGTCGTCCACCCGGCCCAGGATCCGGATGTAGCCATCGGCCGCCTGGACCGCCCCGTCATTGCAGAAGTACGGCCAGTCGTGCCAGTCCTTGCTGTCCGGGTCCTTGTTGTATTTCCGCCAGTAGGTGGACAGGAACCGTTCCGGGTCGCCCCAGACCGTCTGGAAGATGCCGGGCCACGGGTTGCGGATGCAGATGTTGCCCGCCTTGCCGCTGCCCATCGGCACCTCGTTGCCGTCCTCGTCGTAGATGATGGGATAGATGCCGAGCACGCCGGGACCGCAACTGCCCGGCTTCATCGCCTCCAGGCCCGGCAGGGTGCTGCCGAGGAAGCCTCCGTTCTCGGTCTGCCACCAGGTGTCGGTGATCGCCGCCTGGCCCTTGCCGACCTCGGTGTAGTACCACCGCCACACTTCGGGCTCGATCGGCTCGCCGACCGTGGTCATGTTCTTGAAGCGGTAGTTGTACTTCTCCGGTTCGGTGGGGCCCACCTTGCGGAGCATCCGGATCGCGGTCGGGGAGGTGTGGAAGATGTTCACCCCGAGTTTCTCCGCGATCCGCCACGGCCTGCCGCCATCGGGGTAGTTGGGCACTCCCTCGTAGATCACTGTCGCGGTACCCAGCGCCAGCGGCCCGTAGACGATATAGGAGTGGCCGGTGATCCAGCCGATGTCGGCCATGCACCAGTACACGTCGTCCGGATGGATGTCCTGATAGTACTTGGACGTGCCGGCCACGTAGGACATGTAGCCGCCGGTGGAGTGCTGGCAGCCCTTGGGGCGGCCGGTGGTCCCGCTGGTGTACATCAGGAACAGCGGCGCCTCGGCCGGCATGGATACCGGCGCGACGGTCTGCCCGGCGTACCGCGGGAGCACCTCGTCGACGAAGAAGTCTCGGCCCTCCACCATCGGCGTCGCCGACGCGTACTGGCCCGGATGGCGCCGCCAGACCAGCACCTTGTCGACTTCCTGGCCCTCCTTGGCCGCCGTGTCGAGCGCCTCGTCGGCCTTGACCTTGTGGTCGGTCAGCTGGCCGGCCCGGTAGTAGCCGTCCATGGTGATCAGGACGCGGCTGCCCGAGTCGGCGATGCGCGTCCCGCAGGCGTGGCCGCTGAAGCCGCCGAACACCTCCGAATGGATGACACCCAGCCGGGCGCAGGCGAGCATCGTGACCGGCAGCTCGGGGACCATGGGCATGTGCAGGGTCACCCGGTCGCCGGTTTTGAGGTCGGCGAAATCGCGCAGCAGCGCGGCGAACTCGTTCACCTGCCGGAGCAGCTCGCCGTAGCTGATGTGCACGGGCTCATCGGACTCGAGCTCGGGCACGAAGATCATTGCGGTCTTGTCCGGATTGGCTGCCGCATGCCGGTCGACGCAGTTGTACGAGGCGTTCAGCCTGCCGCCGACGAACCACTTGTAGAACGGCGCGTTGCTCGTGTCCAGCGTGGTGTGCCAGGCCTGGTCCCAGGTCAGCAGGTCGGCATACTCCTTGAAACACTCGGGAAATTTGTCCTCGGTGAACCGCTCCCGGATGGCGGGGTTGTTGGCGTTCGCTTGCTCGACGAAACCGGCGGGCGGCGGGTAATACTCCTCCTCGCGCCAGTGCACTGCGATCTGCGCCTCGGAAACCCCGGACGATTCCGATGCCTCGGCGGCCTGCCCTTGAACTTCTTCGGCCATGGATGAGTCCCTCCGCTCGCGGTTAGTTTCAGTTTTAACGCCGGAAGCACTCCAAATTTAACGCGGGCAGGCATCATCCTCTATGGTCACGGGCGACTTATCTGACCGCCGGCGGCGAGCCGGGCGGGAAGGGTAACGCTCAGTAAGCGGGGGCTGACGGGCGCAGCTCCGGGAACGCGCGATCCAGGCCGGTGATCCGCATGATCCGCAGCAGCGACGGCCGCGCGGCGGTGAGCCTGAGCTGGCGTCCGGCCTGCCGCGCGTGTCTCGCGATCTTGGCCAGGACGCCGAGGCCGGAAGCGTCGCAGAAGGTCAGCCCGGACAGGTCGACGCTGACCGACGCCTGCCGGCCGTCGATGATTTCGCTGATGTAGGCGTAGGCCTGTTCGGCGGTGGCGATGTCCAGCTCGCCGGTCACGCTGACAACCTGGGTTCCGTCCTCGTCTGCCCGGCAGGAGAGCTCAAGCTGGGCAGGTTCCACCCCGTCGAGGGGGCTAACAACGTCCGTGGTGATCACGGTCTCATCACTTCCCCCGTCTTGCGCTGCCGCGTCGACGCTGACGCGGTGCAGCTGACGAATGACCACGTGCCACTCCAACCCGTTGTCCCGTTAACGCCAACGGCGAGGAATACGTTCCTCGTGCCGCCGAACCGGGACCGGCCACCCGCGCCCCGTACGCAAAGGTGGTGGCCCGATTCTTGCAGCAAGCTCGCTACCAGTGCAAATCATTAGAGCGCCGAACTCTGAACCCACGCCGGGATTCTGCTGAGTAAAACGTATGACTGGCGGGTCTGGTTCAGCGGCGTCGACGAGCGCTGTCGTGGCAGGCCAGCCGATGACCGGCCGCCAGTTCACTGTCAGCGTCCCGCCGGGCATTCCGCTCGGGGCTGCGGGCATACTGGGCAGAACAAGGAGTGGACATGAGCAAGCAAGCACGGCCGACACCGGACGACAAGCCCAACCCGCCGCAAACCGCGCCGCCCAAGCCGCCGCGCGGGCGGAACGGCATCTGGCTGCTCGCGCTGCTGGCTGCGTTCTTCCTGTGGCTCGTCCTGCCGCCCGTGCACTCTACGTCCTCGACGAGCCTGACCTACTCCCAGTTCCTCACCGACGTGTCCCAGCACAAGGTGAAGACGGTGGACATCGCGCCGGAGGGCGGCACCAGCACCGGCACGCTGACCGACGGGACCAACTACACCGTGGTCATCCCGCCCCAGGCGGGGGAGTCGTTGCTGACCGAGCTGCAGTCCAACGGCGTGGCCGTGTCCGCGCAGACCTCCGGGCCGAGCTTCGGCTCCGAGCTGATCAGCTATCTGCTCATCTTCGGCCTGCCGCTGCTGATCTTCGGCTGGCTCTGGTTCCGGCTGTCCAGGAGCGCGGGAGGCGGGCTGCAGGGCGTGCTCGGCGTCGGCCGGTCCCGGGCCAAGGTGTTCGACGAGGAGCGTCCCACCACCACGTTCGCCGACGTGGCCGGCTACGAGGGGCCGAAGGCCGAGATCGCCGAGGTGGTGGACTTCCTGCGTAACCCGGACCGGTACCGCCGGGCCGGCGCGATGGTGCCGCGCGGCGTGCTGATGATCGGGCCGCCCGGCACCGGCAAGACGCTGCTGGCCCGCGCGGTGGCGGGCGAGGCGCAGGTCGTGTTCTTCTCCGTCACGGGGTCCGACTTCGTGGAGCTGTTCGTCGGCGTCGGCGCGGCCCGCGTCCGGGACATGTTCGCCCAGGCGCGCAGCCGCGCGCCGGCCATCATCTTCATCGACGAGATCGACGCCATCGGGCAGCGCCGGGCCGGCTCGGGCGCGGCGGTCTCCAACGACGAGCGGGAGCAGACCCTCAACCAGCTGCTGGCCGAAATGGACGGCTTCGACCCGTCGACGGGCGTCGTGGTGCTCGGGGCCACGAACCGGCCCGAGGTCCTCGACCCGGCGCTGCTGCGCCCCGGGCGGTTCGACCGGCAGGTGACGATCCCGCTGCCGAACGTGAACGAGCGCGCCGCGATCCTCGTCGTGCACACCCGCGACAAGCACCTGGCCCCCGACGTGGACCTGAACGCCGTGGCCCGCGGCACGCCCGGCTTTTCCGGCGCCGACCTGGCCAACCTGGCCAACGAGGCCGCCATCGTCGCGGTGCGCGCCAACCGCGACGTGCTCACCGCCGCGGACTTCAGCGCGGCCCGGGACCGGATCATCCTCGGCCAGCGGCAAGCCTCCAACGTGCTGCTGCCGGAGGAGAAGCACATCGTGGCGCTGCACGAGTCCGGCCACGCCCTGGTGGCCGCGCTGTCGGACCACGCCGACCCGGTGGCCAAGGTGACGATCTTGCCCGCGGGGCAGACGCTCGGCGTGACCGAGCAGCTGCCGCTGGTCGAGCGGCACATGTACGGCGAGGATTACCTGAACGACTCGCT
The DNA here is from genome assembly GCA_030045295.1 of Streptosporangiaceae bacterium. Next base: position 1,110 of record JASIGD010000229.1, on the reverse strand, counting down.
GGCCGTCCGCCTGGGCGGCCGCGCCGCCGAGCTGGTGGCGGTCGGCCAGGGTTCCACCGGCGCCGCCAACGACCTGGCCAGCGCGACCGACCTGGCCGTCAAGATGGTCAGGGAGTTCGGCCTGTCGCGGACGCTCGGCCCGGTCGGGTACCCCGAGGGCGGATCGGCGTTCCTGGGCAGCAACGGCCAGCAGTTCGCCAGCCGGCCGTTCGCCGAGGCCACCCAGGCGGAAATCGACACCGAGGTCTCCCGCATGCTGCGCGAGGCCGAAGCGCGCGCGGTCAAGCTGCTCAAGGAGCACCGCGCCGAGCTCGACCAGCTGGCGGCGCTGCTGGTCGAGCAGGAGACGGTGAACGGGTCCGAGGTCTACCGGATCGCCGGCCGCCCCGACCGGTCGGCCTCCGTCCCGCCGGTGCCGGCCATCACCCCGATGGGATCCGCCCGCGCGGCCGCGACCGCCACCGCCGACGCCCATACCGCGCAGTCCGCCGCCAGCGGCCCGGACCACGGCTGATTTTTATCCCGAACGGGCCGTGGCACCACCCGCCGGCCTGGTGCGTGTCCCGGCCGCAGGGCGCCGGGCACCGGCCTGCTTTACGGCTTCGTAACCTTCGGGCCGGGGCGGCTGGCCAGACCGGGCACGGAGGTACTCTCGGCGATATGGCGATGCCAGCGTACATTCCCAGCCCGCCGATCAACAGCTTTCATATCGGCCCGCTGGACATCCACTTCTACGCGCTGATGTACCTGGTCGGCATCGCCGTCGCGATCATCATCACCCGGCGGCGGTGGCGTGCCGTCGGCGGCGATCCCGACCTGGTCCTCGATGTGGCGCTGTGGGGGGTCCCGGCCGGGATCATCGGCGGCCGGATCTACTTCGACATCACCACGCCGATGGACATCCCGCACGTGTGGTACGGGCCGTTCGCGGTCTGGGACGGGGGGCTGGGCATCTGGGGCGGTATCGCCTTGGCCGCCGTGGTCGGGGCCTGGCGGCTGCGCAAGCACGGCGCGAACGTGAGCCTGTTCATGGACGCGGTGGCGCCGGCGCTGCTGGTGGCGCAGGGCATCGGGCGGATCGGCAACTACTTCAACAAGGAGCTGTTCGGC
>JASIGD010000228.1 GCA_030045295.1 Streptosporangiaceae bacterium | reverse complement strand
CGGCGGTTCCAGGCCGTCAGCACGAGCACGTCAAGGGCCAGGGTCGCGTGCACCAGCATCACGGTGAGCACCGCGCGCCGTATGGCCTGGCCCCAGACGAAGTACCGGCGCGGAGCGCCCGCGCCGCCCAGGTACAGCCGGGCAGCCAGGCCAGCCACGCTGGCGACCTCCGCCCATTCGGGCCTGGCAGCCTTGCTGATGTACTCGTCCGCCTCCGGGTCGCCGGTCAGCCAGCCGTCCAGGAACGCGGCGACCATGTCCTCTTCCCACAGCTGGCGGTACCAGCCGGGCAGCAGCCGCAGCACCCGCCGGTACCGCCGCTCCAGGTCGCCGCTCATCCGGCCGCCTCCGGACCGGCCAGACGCAGCCTCGTCCGGACCACCCGGGCGGTGGCGGCACGAAGCTCGGCCTCCTCAGCCAGCGCGCCCCGCCCGTCCCGGGTGAGCCGGTAATAGCGGCGCAGCCGGCCGTCGTGCGCCTCCTCCCGGTCGGGCTCGATCAGCCCCTCGGCGGCGAGCCGGTCCAGCACCCCGTACAGGCCGCCGATCTTCAGCTTCACCCGGCCCCGCGACAGCTCCTCGACCTCACCCACGATGCCGTACCCATGCCGCGGGCCATCGGCCAGCGCGGTGAGCACGAAGAACGCCTGCCCCGTCATGGGCCTGACAGCCATCCCGCCAATATACTGGAAACCAGGATATTAGTCCAAGGCCAGCAGCAGATCCTGACGGCACTGGCACCCAGCGAGCAAGTCGTTCAGAACGGGGATGTTCTGGGCATTGCCGACGACCCGCGTCAGCCACCTGCCCCCGGCGCATAGCCGGCACGGCACGCGTCGCGATGCACATGACAATTCTGAACGCGCGGTAGCCGCAACCGACCAGCGCGCCCGGAACTGCTGGCCAGCGAGCTGCGAGCCAGGCGTTCCGGGCGCGTGTGAACGTCGGGTCGGCCGGGCCGCGGTGATCGCCGGTACAGGATGACTTCCGCGGCCCGGCAGCCTGAGACCGGTCCCGGATTCACGCACCACCGTCCGTTCGGATCAATGATCTCGACCTTCGTCGTTCATCGAATTTGTTAGCGAAAAATATGCTTCAAAGAGATGCGACACGCTGTCAGCCAGAATACAGGAAACCGGCAGCTAGCGGTCAGGATGCGGATTGCTCATAGCGCGCACATAAGGTCGCTTCAACCGCCGCCGAACATCATCGCTGATCCTCATGTTCGTGACAGTTCTGCAGGTGGGCGTTGTGGTCCCAGTGCGCAATGAGGAGCGTGATCTCGCGCCGGGCATCCGGCGCCTGGTCGGGTACCTGAGGGATAGCTTTCCGTTCACCGCGCGGGTGACGATCGCGGACAACGGCAGCACCGATGCCACGCCGGCGGTCGCGGCCCGGCTGGCCGGCGAGGTTGACCAGGTGCGGGCGGTGCGGTTGGAGCAGCCGGGGCGGGGCCGGGCGCTGCGGGCGGTGTGGTCGGCGAGCGAGGCTGAGGTCCTGGCGTACATGGACGCGAACTCGTCTCCCGCTGTTACAACCTGCTGCTGCACGCCTGCCTGGGGGCACGGTTCTCCGACGCCCAGTGCGGCTTCTACGACCTCACTCAGCCCCTCAGCGGCACGGCATGAGGTGATAGGCCCTGCTTGGCCGCCAGGATCCGGATGACGGCGGCGTTCACCGTGGCGCGGAAGCCCGGATCAGCCCCGGCCCGGCCGAGCATCGCCTGGTCCATGGCCGTGGCCGCGGCAGGCTCTGGGAGGTGATCAGGTCGCCCCGCCTGCGCCGCGCCCAGGTCATCGGAGACGGTGACACCGCCGAAGTGCGTCTGCGCACGCAGCAGCCCGTGCATGATGCGCGCGGAGAACGCCGCGAGATGACCGGGGTCGATCCGCGCGTAGGTGGCCAGCGCGACCATGACGAACGGCACGCCCGCGTTGATGGCCGACTGGAAAGACCCGAGGTAGGGGTCATCCGGCCCGGTGGCCGTGTCACCGACGACAGCGGCGTAGCCGGTATTGCCGGGTATCGGCAACGCCGCGCGCAAGAGCTGACAGCCGTTGCAGGCGGGCGCTCAGGAAGTTGGGCGCCCGCCTGGAGGGGCTGTCCCTCCGCTAGATGATCTGGAGGAGATCACATGAATATCCGCAAGTGGGTGGCAGGCGTATCCGCTGCTGGTCTGCTCGGGGGCGGTGCGGTCGCTCTGGCCGCGACCTCCGCAAGCGCGGCGACGATGCCCGCTGCCACCATGTCGGCCGTCAAGCCGCTGCCGGCTGCCCAGCAGTGGCAGCTCAACGGCCGGAACGAGGTCGTGCTGACCTTCAATGGCAACACGTACACCTACCACGTGCAGTTCAGGACGCAGATTGTGCGCGAGCACGGCGGCAAGGTGGAGCTGCTGACCGGCACCCTCCGCGACACCTACGAGCCGTCTGCGATCAGCCTGCCGATTACTGGCGTGATCAACGGCAACCACGTGACGTTCAGCGTCAGCTACCCGCGTTACGGCGTGGACGCTGGCAACCAGGGTGTCCGCACCTTCAGCGGGACCATCAGAAACTTCGGTCACGTCTCGGGCAACTGGTCCGAGACCGGATCTGAGGGCGGGTCCGGCACCTGGTACCTCACGGCGCCCGCCGTCAGGTAAGCACGACGCGAGAGCCCGCCAGCCCTGCGCTGGCGGGCTCTTCTCCGGCATCTGGCGCAATCCGGTCGAAACGGGGCACGGCATCACTGCGCGTGCGCGGCCCCGGCGTCTGGGAGGTGCGCGTGGTCGCCCCGGACGACCTGGACCACGCGGTCAGGACCCTGCGCTGCCTCATCTGCGGGTTCGCGCTGCTGCAGGCCGCCAGCGGGTTCCAGCGGAGCAGCGACCCCGGCGAGAGCTTCGCCTGGATGGTCCGCTTCGCCGGCACGGGCCTGCGCGGAATGGGGGAGCAGCCGTGACGATGGCGGCCTGGGTCGTGTCGCTGCCGCTCACCGGGCTGGCCGCGAGCCGTCGGGCAAGCGCGCTTCTTACGGCGGCTGAGGCCCGCGGCCTCCGGGCATCACGGTCTGCGGCAGGCGATACTGGACGGGCAGAGCGTGCGCGGGATAAAGGTGGTGCGGTCGTCATGGTGCGGGTAGTCATGCTGTCGCCGCCGGGTGCGGGGAAGGGCACGCACGGCAGGTGGCTGACGGAGCAGACGGGGGCCGCGCACATCTCCTCGGGTGACCTGCTGCGGGCGGAGGTCGCGCGCGGATCCGGGCTGGGACGGCAGGTCGCCGCGTACACCGCGCGCGGCGACCTGGTCCCGGACGAGCTGATCTTCGCCATCTTGGTGCCCGCCGTGGTCGCGGCGGCCCGCGACACCGGCGGTTACGTGCTGGACGGGTTCCCGCGCACGATGCCGCAGGCGCTGCGCGCGGCCGAACTCGGCGTCGAGCTCGCCCTGGCCAGCGAGGCGGTGATCTACCTGACCGCGCCGGAGGACGAGCTGGTCAGCCGGCTACTGGACCGGGCGCGTCGCGACGGCCGGGCCGATGACACGCTCAGCGTGATCCGGCACCGGCTCGCCGTCTTCGCCCGGGAAACCGCCCCGCTGGTCGACTACTACCGCGGCCGCGGTATCTTGCTCGAGCTGAGCACCGACCGGCCCGAGGCAGACGTCCGCGCGGACCTGCGGGACTGGCTGCAAGCCCGCGGGCTGATGCCGCCCGCGGGCGGCACAACCCGGGCCGTACCACGCAAGACCACCGCTGACAACGCCGCCGAGGACCGGTGACCAGCCTCGCGGCGGCCGGCCTGCCAATGGTCCGCAAGCGGCCGCCGAACCAGCGTCCCCGGGCCGGCCGCGGTTCACCACCAGCAGGCCAGGCGCTCAGGACTAGCGGGCGTCCGGGACCGGGAGGCGCTTCTTGGCCTGTTCATACAGGTCGGCAGGGAGCGGGCCTTTTTCCGCGACGGCGATGTTGCTGGCCAGGTGGACCGGATTCGACGTGCCGACGATGGCGGTCGACAGGGCGGGGTGGCTGAGCGTGAAGCGCAAGACGAACTCCATGTCGCTCATGCTCGCCTCGCTGAGCAGGCCGGCCAGGCCGGCGGTCTGCCAGTTCCGCTGGCCGACACCAGGGTCCTGGCTCAGCGGCCCGATCTGCCAGTTCTTGTCCCCCGCCGGGGCGCCGCGCGCCGCGCCGCCCCGGATCAACGTGCCCGCGCCCGCGCCGGCGGCCCCGGCGATGAGTTCCTCGTGATCGCGCTGGACCGCCGAGTACGGGATCTGGAAGACGTCGAAGACGCCCATCGCGATGTGATCGGGCAGATTCGGCAGGATACCCGACATGCCGATGAAGCGGACTTTGCCTTCGGCGCGGAGGTCGTTGAGCGTCTGGACCGTGCGGTTCTCCTCGAGCGTCGCCTTGGCCGGTGACATGTGCACCTGGACCAGGTCCAGGTGGTCGGTGCGCAGCCGCTGCAGCGACTGTTCGACGTCGGCGCGGACGTTGCCGGGGCTGTAGTCATGCGGGTAGGGCGGAAGCGCGCCGGCCTGGACCCCGATCGGGCACCCGCACTTGGAGGCGAGGAAGAACTCGTCCCGGCGGTGGCCGAGGCAGGTGCCGATCAGCTCCTCGCTGCGGCCGTAGTCCGGCGAGGTATCGATCAGGTTGATGCCGCCGTCCAGGACCGCGTTGAGCAGGCGGCCCGCGTCTCGGTCAGCGATCTCCGGCCCGCGCGGCCGGCCTCTCAGCTCCATCGCGCCGTAGCCGAGAATGGTCACCTCTGCGCCGGTAGCCCCGAGGGTCCGCGTCATGATCGCCATGTCTCCAACGCTATCCCGGAAGATCGTCGGGCCGGCCCGCTTGAGAAGGCCTAGTCGGCAGGTGCGGATTGCAACAAGCTGATCACAGGTTGTTCGTTACCGTCTGTCATGGCTGATAGCGGGGCGCGCGTCGTCGCGGGGCAGCGCACGCTCACGCACCAGGATCAGGAAGGCGCGGAGGGTCATTCCTCCCAGGGGGGAACCTCCCCGCGAGCAGCCAGCATCGAATGGTAGCCGGGCTGGCGGAACATCTGGTGCAGCTGGCGTCGGCGTACGCCCTGGTTGCTCCAGTCGTAAAGCGGGAACGCCATGGCGTCGCGCATGATGTGCTCCAGCGGTGCCAGGTCTTTGGTGTAGCTGGCGGTGCCGACGACCCGCATGCAGTCGTAGACGGCGCTGACGGCGGCCTCGGAGCAGTAAACCTTCGTCATGATCGCTAGTTCCTGCGCACGCCCCCCGGTTTGGTCGAGATCGTGGCAGGCCTTCCAGGTGAGGTAGCGGCAGGCCTCGATGCGCATCTTGATGTCGGCCAGCATGAATCCGACGCTCTGGTGCTCGATGACAGGTACCGTGCCGAGTCTCTTCTCGTTCCGGGTGAAGTCCAGGGCGTAGTCGAAAGCGGCCCGCATGGTTCCCACGCACGCCGCCCCGATCAGCGCAGCCGTCCAGCTGAAGGCCTCGGCGACGATCCGCCTGGCTTGTCGTCCGGGCTGGCCGATGAGGTTGCCGGCGGGCACGCGGACTTGGTCGAAACGCATGCGAGGGGTGACCACGCCGCGGTGGCCGACCTTGTCGTACACGTCCACCACGCTGATGCCAGCGCTGTGTCCCGGCACGGCGATTACGGCCAGTGCCTCATCGGCGCCTGCTGCCGGATCGGTTCGGCAGATGACGGTGTAGAGATGGCAGCCTGTCTTGTCCCACCCGGTCCCGTTGACGGTGAAGTGCTTCTCGCCGGTGATTACCCACTGGTCACCATCACGGGTTGCTATGGTCTGCAATCCGCCGGACGGGTCGGGCGAGTCGAAGTTGGCGCCGCCGCCGATGTCGGTGAAGGCGCAGGCGGCGAGCAGCTCGCCCTCGTTGTCGTCGGCGAAGGGCCGCAGCAGGTCCTCCTTCTGTTCGGGCCTCCCGTAGTGGATCACCGGGTGCAGGGCCAGCCCGCACGCCAGCATGGTCGTCGGCACGTTAACGTCGACGCGGCAGAGCTCCTCGGCGGCGATCGCGATATCGACCATGGGCAAGCCGGCCCCGCCGTAGGCGACGGGGATGTACGACCGGGTGAATCCGGCCTTGGCCATCTGCCGGTAGGCCTCGCGGCCCGCCAGGAACGACTCCCAGCCGTCGGCTGACCGGTCGATCCTGTCCGCGACGGGCTCGAGTACCCGGTCGGCGAACTCTCTCGCGTTCTTCTGCAAGTCCCGCTGGCCGTCGCTCAGCGCAAAGTCGATAGGCACTGCCATCTCCTCCCTGTCCCGCTCTGACTCCCGGTATCTGCCCTCGCTTGGGCGTTCCCGGCTCTGCGCCCGGGCTTGCCTGCAGCCGGTCGCGGCGGGCTAGGCCGGGCTGGCCGGCTCGGAAGGGAGTGGGATGCTGGCCAGAAGTACCGTCCCGCCGTCGGCCGGGCTGATGATGTTCATTGTCCCGCTGAGCGCGCCGATGCGGTCGCGCAACCCGTTCAGCCCGCTGGTTTCCGACCGGGGCTGGGCGCCGCCGATCCCGTCGTCGCGTACCTGGACGTCGCACCGGTCGCCCTCAACTTCGACCCGGACCCACGCGGACGTCGCGCGGGCGTGCTTGACCACGTTGGTGAGCGCCTCTGAGCAGAAGAAGTAGATGCTCGCCTCGAGCGGTGCGGGGAGCCTGCGGGCGCGTACCTCGATCTGGACCGGGATCGGCAGCTGGGCGGCGAGGGCGTCGATGGCCGCGGCGAGGCCGCGCTGGGTGAGGATGGCCGGATGGATTCCCGCGGCGATCTCACGCAGGTCGTCGATCCCGCGCTGGGCGTGGCGGAGGGCCAGGCCAAGGAACTGCCTGGCGTGCTGGGGCGCGGATTCCCATTTCTGGTCGGCGAGCTGGAGATTGATCAGCGTGCTGACGAACCGCTGCTGGGCGCCGTCGTGCAGGTCGCGGGTGACCCGCTGGCGGGCGGCGTCGGAGGCGGCGACCAGGCGCGCCCGCGACGCTTTCAGCTCTTGCTCGGCGCGCTGGCGCTCGGTGATGTCACGTACATAGCCGGTGAACACCGGCGCATCGGCCGCCCCAGTGCGGGTAACCGTCACCTCGGCCGGGAACTGGCTTCCGTCAGCGCGCATCGCCGTCATCTCGATTCGCTGGTCGAGGATGCGCGCCTGCCCGGTGGTCAGGTAGCGGGCGAAGCCTTGCCGGTGAGCTTCGCGCAGCGCGGGCGGCATGACGATGTCCGCGAGTTCCCGGCCGATCACCTCAGCAGCCCGGTAGCCGAAGATGCGCTCGAACGCGCTATTCACGTACGTCACGCGAGCGCACTGGTCGATGCTGATGACCGCGTCGAGGGCGGCTTCGAGGATCGCACGCTGGCGAGCCTCGCTCGCAGCCAGCTCCGCCGCCCGGGCCTGGGCGATATCACGTTCGCGGGCCGCCCGGCTGCGCAACTCCGCCTCAGCGAGGCTCTGCAGGCGGGCCAGTTCCAGGCTCAGCACGGTCGCGGCATACTCGAGCGCGGCGCGATCGGTCTCGCTGGCGGCCCGGGCCGGGTCAACGAGCGCAATGACGGCGAGGACGTCAGCGCGCGGGTTGGCCAGCGCCAGCCAGGCGCGGTCGTGGTAGATCGCGCGGCGAGCCGTCCGCAGCCGGCCGATGAGCTCCTGCCGTCGGCCCGGCTGCTCTGCAGCGAGGTGATCACCCGGGACGGTACCAGCGGTGGCGCGGGCGCGGCCGGACACGTCCTGGATGAGTATCCCGAACCCGGTGAGCTCGTGCAGGGTCGCGGCGATGCCCGTCTCCCCGGCGTTCGGAGCGATCTCGTTCAGCCGACGGTGGATCTCCATGATCCTGGTCAGCGTCGAGATCGTCGACTCGAGCTCGGCGTTGAGCGCGGCCACCCGCTGCGCCGTCGACCGCTCGGCCGCGATCAGCTCCAGCTTGGCGATCACGGTGCCGCACAGCTGCGCGAGCACCGAGAGCAGGAACGTCTCCTCGCCGGACAGGGCTTTGCCGCCGGCGACCATCAAGAAGACTGGCTCCTCGGCGAGCGGAGAGGTCAGCGGGAACGCCGACCACGAGGGGAAGCCGCCCAGCTCGAGCCGGCCAGGCGCCGCAACCCTGGCCAGCGCGTCGCTCAGGTCGCCGGGGGCTTGCTGATAGTAGCCGCCCGACCGGCGGGGGTGCCAGGCCAGCGCCTTCTCGCACCGCACGATCGACGGGATCGCGGTGGTGACCAGGCGCATGACCTGGGCGGGCGAAGACGCCTGGGTCAAGATCATCGACAACGTGAAGACCGCATTGACCGACGACAACTTCGCGTTGACGGCCAGTTCCAGCTCGCTCGCGCTCGATGCGCCGCGCGTGGTTGACGTCATCCGCTGCCGGGGAACTGGCGGGCGGGAATGTAGTACGGATTGGTGATAATCATCCCGTTGACGAAGATCCGGGGATGAGTCTTGAGCACGTACATGACCATCTCGCCATCGAACAGGTCAAGGTCATACAGGCACATGATGAACTGCGGGTACCGGGGCGCCAGCTCACTCACCTCCGACTCGGCGGTGAACCACGTCTTCATGTCAACCGCCTTGCGGGCCACGACACTCGCATCGCCCACCAGCCAGACGCGGTCGTAACCGTCGGAGAGCACTCCCTTGACCATCGTCTCCAGATTGGAGATGAATGCATCCTTAGAGAAGTAGCCCTCGGGCAGGTACCCTTCCTCTTCGGTGAAGAACTGCAGGATATCGTCCCGGGGCATGAGCTCGGCGGGAATCCGGTCCCGTACCGAGGACGGCGTGTCGATGAAGCAGACACATTTGTTGCCCGCGCGCAGACCTCTCGAAACGAAGTCCACGACGGCATCGTGCAGGGAGGCGCTGCCGCCGCTATAGAAGGCGCAGACGTGGTCACCGACCCGGAATCCAAGTTCAGGGATGTCCGTTGCTCGCGGGCCCATGGCGCACCTCCCGGCTGCCGCAGCAGTCTACCTCCGCCGGTTCGGCCAGCCCAAGGCGTCGAGCGGCGCGGTCGGGTGTCCTTTCCCCAAGGTACGAGCCTGCCTGTGACAGGCCGGGCGGCCAATAGGGGTGCCTTCAGTCCCGGGTTCGGGTTCTCCCGCCCGGGTCATCGGGTTAACCCGAGCACGAGGTCCGGGCGTGCGCGGTTTGTGGGGTTCACCCGATTGCCGGCGGCCCCGGCCGCCAGCCACAATTCCCTGGGTGGCGGGCCGGATCCTGATTGTCGACGACAGTCCGGACTTCCGCGCGATGGCGGCAGAACTGCTGGCCGCTCGTGGTTTCGAGATGATCGAAGAGGCGGCGGACGGGAAGCAGGCGCTGGCCGCCGTGGCCAGGAAGTGTCCGGACGGGATACTCCTGGACATCAACCTGCCCGGACCGGACGGGTTCACGGTGGCCGTCTCGCTGGCCGCCTCCTGCCCCGGGATCCGGATCGTCTTGACCTCTGCCGACACTGACCAGGTCCCAGCCGAGGTGCTGAAGGCCTGTACGGCGGCCGCGTTCGTGCCCAAGCGGGAGCTCGCCCTCGCCGACCTCCGCGCGCTGTTGTCTAGCTAGCCGGGGCGGGGTACTCACGGACGGAGCCGGGCCGGACGCGGAAGCCGCGCAAGTCAGGCCCGCAGGTACGTGAGGACGGCCAGGACCCGGCGGTGCTGGTCGGGCGACTGATGCAGGCCGAGCTTGTCGAAGATTCTGGTCACGTGGCGCTCCACGGCGGCCACGGTGACCGTGAGCTCGCGCGCGATCCCCACGTTGGAGCGGCCCTCGGCGATCAGGGCCAGCACCTGGCGCTCGCGCGGGGTCAGGTTGTCGAGAGGGCCAGTCTTCCGCTTGCGGCCCACCAGCCGCGCGACCACGTCGGGGTCGAGCGCCGACTCGCCCGCGGCGACGCGGCGCACCGCATCGGTGAACGTGCGCAGATCGCCGACTTTCTCCTTCAGCAGGTAGCCGACCCCTTGAGCGCCGTCGGCGACCAAGTCGAACACGTAACTGTCCTCAAGGAACTGGGACAGCACCAGTACGCCCGTCCCCGGCTGGGCGGCGCGGATCTGAAGCGCCGCCTGTAGCCCGTCATCAGCGTGATCGGGGGGCATCTGGATGTCGGCGATGACCACGTCCGGGCTGTTCACGCGCGCTATCCGGACCAGGTCGCGCGCGTCCGCCGCCGCGCCGACCACATCGAACCCCGCGTCCCGCAGCACATGCACGATGCCCTCTCGGACGAAGGACTGGTCCTCGCCGATGATCACCCGGATGTGCGGTGGCGCACTCACGTCACCAAGCTTGCCCTGCCCGCCGCGATCACCTCGCCTCGGGTTAGCCCCAGGGCGCACACGGGCGATCCCTAGCCCGGAACTGAAGGCCGCTCCATTGGATCAACGCCGCGGCGACGGGAGCCTTGCCCTATGCGCAGCCAAGCCCGCCAGAGGAAGGAAGGCTCATGTCCAAGGTCACCGTCGGCCGGGAGAATTCCGCCGACATCGAGATCTACTACGAGGATCACGGGGCCGGCCAGCCGGTGGTGCTGATCCACGGGTACCCGCTCAGTGGCCGCGGCTGGGACAAGCAGGTCCCGGCCCTGCTGAAGGCGGGCTGCCGGGTCATCACTTACGACCGGCGCGGGTTCGGCCAGTCCAGCCAGCCCGCCACCGGGTACGACTACGACACCTTCGCCGCCGACCTGCACACCCTGATGGAGCGCCTCGACCTGCGCGAAGCGGTACTGGTCGGGCACTCCATGGGGACCGGGGAGGTCACCCGCTACCTGGCCAGCTACGGGTCAGGGGAACATCACCCGCTCCAGCTCGGGCACAACCGGCCGCGGGTAGCCAAGGGCGTGCTGGTCTCACCCATCCCGCCGTACCTGCTGCAGGCGCCCGACAACCCCGACGGGGTGCCCGGCAGCGTGTTCGACGGGTTCGCCGCCGCCGCGGCGGCCGACACCCCGGCCTGGATGAAGGGCTTCCTGGACACCTTCTACAACTTCGACACCCTGCGCGGCACCCTGGTCAGCGACCAGGCCTGGCAGGCCAGCTGGAACCTCGCCGTCACCGCCTCAGCCGCCGCCGCTGTCGCCTGCATCGGCACCTGGACAACCGATTTCCGCGCCGACCTGCCCAAGATCGACGTGCCCATGCTGGTCCTGCACGGGGATGCGGACCAGGTCCTGCCGCTGGACAAGACGGCCAAGCGGCTGCCAGGCCTGATCAAGGACGTGCAGCTCACCGTCGTCGAGGGCGGCCCGCACGCCATCCCCTGGACCCACGCCAGCCAGGTCAACACGGCCCTGCTGGATTTCCTGCGCAGCTAACACCCCGAAGGAGCCACCATGTCGAACCACTTCAGCGCCGACAATCTCAAGTTCCCCGGCGATGACCGCCGCCTGGACTTCACCGACCTGTTCGTGTTCACCTCCCCCCAGGACCCGGACACGACGGTGATCGTCATCGACTCGAACCCGACCAGCGCCCCGCCGCCGATCCCCGCCCCGGTGACCGGGCCGGAGTTCTACCCCGGCGCGGTCTACCGGATCAACATCGACGCCGACGCTGACAACCTGGCCGACGCCGCGTTTACCTTCACCTTCTCCGAGTACCGGGACGGGGCGCAGACCGGGACCGCCTGGTACGCCACCGGCCAGGCGGCCCGCGAGCCCGGGCCGGCCGGCGAGGTGATCGCCGAGTCGTTCCCGGTCAGCTTCGAGGCCACCGCCCGCCCCGTCCAGGCCGGCCGGATCCGGCTGGCGGCCGGGCTGCGCTCCGACCCGTTCTTCGCCGACGTCGAGGGCGCCCTGCACGGCTTCGCCTGGACCGGGCACGACGACTTCGCCGGCAACAACGTCGACTCCGTCACGCTGGAGGTGCCCAGCCAGATGCTCGGCGGCGGCACCATCGGCGTCTGGGCCTCGATCAGCCGGTACACCGACGACGGCACCCTGGAGCAGCTGGACCGCGGCGGGAACCCGACCATCAACCCGTTCATCAACCCCGACGGCCAGAAGAACCTGTTCAACGCCCGGCAGCCCGCCGACGACGTGGCCAACTACCTGGGACCATGGACGCAGATCCTGCAGAACGCCGGCGGCTACACCCCCGAGGCGGCCAGGGCCGCCGCCCTGCAGGTGCTGCCCGACGTCCTGCACTACGACCGGACCCGGCCCGCCACCTACCCCAACGGCCGCGTCATGACCGACGACGTGTACAGCCTGCGTTTCGCCTGGCTGACCAACGGCAAGGTCCCCCCGTCCGGCCTCAAGCCACACGACGACCTGCTCGCCCGCTTCCCCTACACCGGACCCCCGAACCCCTAAACGCCGCACCGCGCCGGACAACTCACAGAGCGGAGCTGGACCATGCGAGAGTTCCTGGTCGAGGTCACCACCACGGTGCCCGAGGGCACCAGCCAGGACGAGGTCGACCGGCGGCGCGCCGCCGAAGCGGTTCGCGCCCGGGAGCTGGCCGTGACCGGCAACCTGGCGCGGCTGTGGCGCCCGGCCGGCGAACTGCGCAGCATCGGCATCTGGCGGGCTGCCGACGAGGCCGACCTGCGCGAGAAGGTGCTCGGCACGCTCCCGCTGCGACCATGGATGACCCTCACGGTCACCCCCTCGAGTCCCACCCCAACGACCCCGGCCCGACCGGCAGCACCGAGTGACGCAGACGACTCCCGGACGACATGACAAGGACCTCGCCATGAGCGGCCGATGCCCGTGCCACTCACCTTGGAGCCATGTCGCGCGCGCTGCGGCCGCTCTGCCGCGGGGATCGGTGTCGGCCGGCTCGTCTGCACCACGATCCTTCCCAGCTGCACACTCAGGCCGCGCCGGCCGCTGACGGTGCGAACCTGGGCACCGCCAACTACATCCGCTACTTCGCGGGAGCACTCACGGGCCCCCTGGCACTCCGCGCTGATCCGCTACCCGCGTTAGGAGAGAAGACAATGACCACACCGATGGACAGCACGTCGGCCTCCCCTGTACGGCTGCCTGGCTTCGAGTACCAGCGCGTGGACGTCGAGGGCATCACCATCAGCTGTGCTGTTCGGGGGTCCGGCCCGCCCGTGCTGATGCTGCACG
>JASIGD010000227.1 GCA_030045295.1 Streptosporangiaceae bacterium | reverse complement strand
GCCGCCGGCCGGGAGCAGCCACAGCGCGGCCACGTCATCGCGGGCGCCGTCCTGGCGCGCCTGGCCCGCGCCCGGATCCGGCCGCTTGGAGGTGAACAGCAGCGACCCGTCAGGCAGGAAGCGCGGGCCGGCCTCGCCCTCAGCGGACCGGGTCAGCCGCCGGGCCGGCCCGCCGCGGGTGTCGATCCGCCAGATGCTGGTCAGGTACTTCTTCCCGTCGGCGCTCAGCGCCTGCACCGGCGCCGCCAGCCAGCTGCCGTCCGGGGCCAGCCGCAGCGCGCCGACCCGCGGTATCGCGACGAAGTCGGTCAGGCTGCCGAACGGGGTCGTCGCCTCGCCGTTCTCGGGCGTGTCAGCGCTCACACTTGCTCCCGGTGAAGATCAATTAGCCGCACTTCGGACCCTACTCCGCCGGCGGCGCATGATCGCGGACGCGAACCGCCGGGTGACGGTGCACGATCAGCTGGCCTCGGTGATCATGGCCGCGCCGACCGTGGCGTTGGTGGTCTCGTCGATCAGGATGAGACCGCCGGTGGCCCGGTTCCTGGCGTAGGGGTCACAGAAGATGGGCTGGGTGAGGCGCAGCCGGACCCGGCCGACCTCGTTGAGGCTGAGCTGGGCCGCGGACTCGTCGCGGTGCAGCGTGTTCACGTCGATCCGGTAGTGCAGGTCGGTGACGATGGCCTTGACCGTGCGCGAGGTGTGCTTGACGATCAGCCTGCTGCGCCGGGCCAGTACCTGCTCCGACGACATCCAGCAGAGCATCGCCTCGATGTCCTGCGCGGCGGCGGGCCGGTTGTTGGGGCGGCAGATCATGTCGCCGCGGGAGATGTCCACGTCGTCGTCGAGCAGCAGCGTCACCGACATGGGCGGGAACGCCTCGGCCACGGCGGCCCCGGCCGTCTCGATGCCGCGGATCGTGGTGGTGAACCCCGACGGCAGGTGCAGCACCTCGTCGCCCGGCTTCAGCACGCCGCCCGCGACCTGCCCGGCGTAGCCGCGGTAGTCGTGCAGCGCGGCGTCGGTGGCGGCCTGCGGCCGGATGACGTACTGGACGGGAAACCGGACGTCGATCAGGTTGCGGTCCGACGCGATGTGCACGTGCTCCAGGTGGTGCAGCAACGAGGGGCCGTCATACCAGGGCATGTTGGCTGACCGGTCCACCACGTTGTCTCCGTGCAGGGCGGAGATCGGCACAAAGGTCAGGTCGTGGATATCCAGCCGGGCCGCGAACGCCGAGAATTCCTCGCAGATGCGCGCGAATACCTCGGCCTGGTAGTCGACCAGGTCCATCTTGTTCACCGCGAGCACCATGTGCGGCACCCGCAGCAAGGTGGTGAGGAACGCGTGCCGGCGAGACTGCTCGGTCAGCCCGTTGCGCGCGTCGACGAGCACCACCGCGAGGTCGGCCGTGGACGCGCCGGTCACCATGTTCCGCGTGTACTGGATGTGGCCGGGAGTGTCGGCGATGATGAACTTCCGCCGGGGCGTCGCGAAATACCGGTAGGCCACGTCGATCGTGATGCCCTGCTCGCGCTCGGCTCGCAGCCCGTCGGTGAGCAGCGCCAGGTTCGTGTAGTCCTCGCCCCGGTCCCGGCTGGTCCGCTCGACCGCCTCCAGCTGATCGGCGAAGATCGACTTGGAGTCGTAGAGCAGCCGCCCGATCAGCGTCGACTTGCCGTCGTCCACCGACCCGGCGGTGGCGAACCGCAGAATGTCCATCAGAAGTACCCCTCGCGCTTGCGGTCTTCCATCGCCGCCTCGCTGGACCGGTCATCCGCCCGGGTCTGGCCCCGCTCGGTGATGCGGGTGGCAGCCACCTCGGCGATCACCTGGGCCACGGTCGCGGCCGGGGACGACACGGCGCCGGTGCAGGTCATGTCGCCCACCGTCCGGTACCGGACCGTGGCCGTGAACACCGGCTCGTCCTCGCCCCGGACCAGGTACGGGTTGTCGGCGAGCAGCAGGCCGTCCCGCTCGAATACCTGCCGCTGGTGCGCGAAGTAGATGCCCGGCAGGTCGAGCTGTTCCCCCTCGATGTAGGACCAGACGTCGAGCTCGGTCCAGTTGGACAGCGGGAACACGCGGATGTGCTCGCCGCGGCGGATCCGGGTGTTGTACAGGCTCCACAGTTCCGGCCGCTGGTTCTTCGGATCCCACTGGCCGAACTCGTCCCGGAACGAGAACACCCGCTCCTTCGCCCTGGCCTTCTCCTCATCCCGCCGCGCGCCGCCGAACAGGGCGTCGAACCTGTGTTCCTCGATGGCGTCCAGCAGCGTCACGGTCTGCAGCCTGTTCCTGCTCGCGTGCCTGCCGGTTTCCTCGGTCACCCGGCCGGTGTCGATGGACTCCTGCACGGACGCGATCACGAGCCGCACGCCGAGCTCGGCGACCCGGCGGTCACGGAACTCGAGCACCTCGGGGAAATTGTGACCGGTGTCCACGTGCATGACGGGGAACGGGATCCGGGCGGGCCAGAACGCCTTCTCGGCCAGGGCCAGCATCACGATCGAGTCCTTGCCGCCGGAGAACAGCAGCGCCGGCCGCTCGAACTCGGCGGCGACTTCCCGCATCACGTGGATGGCCTCGGCCTCCAGCTCGCCGAGCTGGGACATCTGGTAATCAGTGCGCATTCGTGACTTCCCGGATTGCTTGCAGGAGCGAGGCCGCCAGAGCGGGCGGACACACCAGGATATCCGGCATCAGCACGTCGGCCTGGTTGTAAGCCAGCGGCGATCCGTCGACGCGGGACGCGTGGAACCCGGCCGCCCGCGCCACCGCCACCGGCGCGGCGGTGTCCCATTCGTAGAATCCGCCCGCGTGCAGGTACGCGTCCGCCTCACCGCAGACCACGGCCGCCACCTTAGCCCCGGCCGATCCCAGCGGGATCAGTTCCGCCCCAATAAGATCGGAAATATCCTGAACGAGCCGTGGTGCGCGCGTCCGGCTAACCACGATCCGCACCCGGCCGTCCCCGCCGCCCTCGCCCG
>JASIGD010000226.1 GCA_030045295.1 Streptosporangiaceae bacterium | reverse complement strand
GCACGTTCCGGGCACGCTCGAGCACGCGGTCAAGCCAGACGCGCTTTAGCATGCCGGCCGTCACCGATGTACCCGGATCTTCCTGATGGGTCGAAAGATGGATGCTCTTGTGCGCCATCTCCCACGGTCGTTCCCGGCCGCGGCCGCCGCCCGCTTCGCGTACGAACCCGTACTTGGCCAGCGTCCGGAGATGGAAGGCGCAGTTGGCCGGCGACTCCCCCAGCAGCTCGCTGGCCTGGGTCGCGGTCAGCGTCCTGGCGACTTTGAGCAGCTCGAGCAAGGACATCCGTACCGGATGAGCAAGTGCGCGCATCGCCTTCGGGTCAGTGAGGTTGAAATCCTCGTGGTCATCCGGTGACCGCTGCGCGCCCCGGTCCTCGGCTGCCGCCCCGGAGTCCCCGCCTGCCGTCCCGGGGTCCCCGGCGAGGTCGGCCTCGAGCGCCGCGAGCGCTTCCGCGGAAACGTCCCCGGGGCCAGGACTGCCGGCGTTCGCCGCCCGCCGCCTGGCCGCAGTCCCCGGATCAGGCTGCCGCTTGGACTGTGGAAGTGGTTCGGAAGTCATGTTTCGAAACATTACCCTCGAAAGGAATGTTTTGACAAGCCCTTCGGAACATCTCTTTCGAGCCGGGGCAAGGCCGATCCGCCAGCCTGCTGGAGGCCGGCTGTGAATCAGGGAGCGCGCAGGTCCGGCGCACCCAGGAATGGCACGCTCTCCCCGAGGTCGTGCAGGACGTGTACCGGACCTTCGCCGCCGCCGAGCGCAGACAGGCCGTGCGCCACCGCGTCGCCTGCTACCGCGGCGGCCTGCCGTGCCGCGTCGTCCAGCGACAGCCCGTTCGCCAGGCCGGCCGCGAGGGCCGCGGAGTGGGTGCACCCGGCACCGTGGGTCGCGGCGACGCGGCAGCGGGTGACCGGGATGGCCAGGTGCCGCGAGCCGTCGAACAGGTGGTCAACGGGCTCGGTGCCGTGCCCCCCGGTGACCAGGGCCGCGCGGGCGCCCATCGCGACCAGAGCCTCGGCGAGCTTGGCGCGGTCCTCGGTCGCGATCTCGGTCAGCGCCTGGGCCTCGGGGAGATTCGGAGTCACCACCGTGGCCAGCGGGAAGAGCCGCGCGATCAGGGTTCCGACGGCGTCGGGCAGCAGCAGCCTGCTGCCCGAGCTGGCCACCATGACCGGGTCCACCACCAGCGGCAGCTTCCGCGGCGCCAGCGCGTCGGCGACGGCCTCGATCAGCGGCGCGGAAAACAGCATGCCCGTCTTGGCGGCGTCCGCTCCGATATCGTCCAGGACGGAGTCGATCTGCGCTCGCACGAAGGCCGGCGGGAGCTCGTGAATGGCGGTCACGCCCACGGTGTTCTGCGCGGTGAGCGCGACGATGGCCGACATGCCGTGCGCGCCGCAGCGGGCGAACGCCTTGAGATCCGCCTGGATGCCAGCCCCGCCGCCCGAGTCAGACGAGGCGATGGTCAGCACCCGCGGCACAGGCACGCTCACGCCGGAAGCTCCGGGCGCCCGTCGACCGGGCTCGACGCCCGGGCGTGCCAGCGCCGGGGGATGCGGCCCGCGGTCCGCGCGGCGTACCCGGCCGCCACCGCCAGCCGCATGGCGGCGGCCATGCGCTCGGGATCGGCCGCGCGGGTGATAGCCGAGGCGATGAGGACGGCGTCGCAACCGAGCTCCATCGCAATGGCCGCGTCGCTGGCCGTCCCGATCCCGGCGTCGAGGACGACGGGCACGCTGGCCTGGTCCACGATCATCGCGATGTTGTGCGGGTTCCGCACGCCGAGGCCGGTCCCGATCGGGGCGCCGAGCGGCATGATCGCCGCGCAGCCGGCACGCTCGAGCCGCCGGGCCAGGACCGGGTCGTCGTTGGTGTACGGGAGCACCACGAACCCGTCGGCGACGAGCATGCGGGCCGCGTCGAGCAGTTCGACCGGGTCGGGCAGCAGGGTGTGATCGTCGGCCACGACCTCGAGCTTGACCCAGTCGGTGCCGAGGGCCTCGCGCCCGAGCCTGGCCACCAGCACGGCCTCGCTCGCGGTATGGCAACCGGCGGTGTTCGGCAGGATCCTCACCCCGGCCTGCCGCAGGGTGCCGAGCAGTGAGCCCTGCCCGCCTCCTGCGGGACCGACGCGCCGCATGGCGACGGTGGCCAGCGCGGTCCCGGAGGCGTCGAGCACCCGCCGGAGCACCTCCAGGCTCTGCGCTCCCCCGGTGCCCAAGATGAGCCGCGAGTTCAGCTCGCGGCCGGCCAGGACCCACGGCTCCGGCGGGGTCTGTGGGTCGGCGGCCGTCTGGCTCAGCAGATCCGTATCTGTCACGTCAACCTCCTTGAACGGCCGTGACGACCTCCACCTGGTCACCGTCGCGGACCAGGGTGGCGGCCCAGGAACCACGGGGTACCACGTCGCCGTTGACGGCGGCCGCGACGCCGGTGCCCAGAGGCGTCAGCTCGGCCACTGCCTCGGCGACGGTCGTGCCGTCGGGCAGCTCACGCGGCTCGCCGTTGAGTCTGACCAGGACGCTCACCGTGATCCGTCCTGCCGGATAAACCGCTGGGGCGCGAACGGCTCCCATTCCGGAGCGGGCAACTGGCCGGTCAGAAGGGCCATGACCGCGTCCGCGGTCACCGGCGACATCAGGATGCCGTTGCGGTAGTGCCCGGTGGCCAGCAGCACCCCTGGCGCCCCGCACCCGCCGACGATCGGGCCATTGTCCGGGGTCCCCGGCCGCAGGCCCGCGCACGTCTCCGCGAGGATCAGCTCGCTCGTCACCGGCAGCACGCTCATCGCGTCGTGCAGCAGGTCGTGAACGGCGCCCGCGGTCACCGTCTGGTCCGGCCCGCGCTCTTCGGATGTGGCGCCGACGATCAGCTCGCCGTCCGCCCTCGGCACCAGGTACACGTCCACGCCGCGCACGATGGCCCGGATTGTGTGCGTGCTGACCGGCGGCAGCCCGGCGGGGTGGCGCAGGCGCAGTAGCTGTCCCTTGACCGGACGCACCGCCGCCCGCAGCGTGTCCGGCAGCCCGCCGACCGTGCCGGACCAGCACCCGGCGGCCACGACGACGTGGGCCGCGCCGATGTCCCCGCCGCCGGCGAGCCGGACACCCCGGGCCTGCCCGTCGCTGACACGTACCCGGACGACCCGGTCCCGTACCATCCGCACCTTCGCGGCCCGCGCCGCCTCGCGCAGCGCGGCCGCGTACCGGCGGTTGTCAACCGACCAGTCGCCTGCGAACAGCACGCCGCCGTGCACGTCAGGGGTCAGGAAAGGCTCGAGCTTGCGGCAGGCCCGGCCGTCGAGTTCCTCCGCCTCCAGCCCGACGGAGCGGCGGAAGGCGGTCAGCCGGGCCAGCGCGGCGTAGTCGCCGGGGTCGTAGGCGACGGCGAGAGTTCCCTCGCGGCGCAGTCCCACCTGGTGGCCGGTCGCCTCTTCCACCTCGGCGGCGAAGGGCCCGAACCGCGCGACCGCGAGGAGGTTCAGCCGGAGCAGCGCGCTCTCGCCGAACAGGGCCTCCGACACCGGCGCGAGCATCCCCGCGGCCACCAGGGACGCCGCGTCGCCTCGTTCGGGATCGGCCAGGACGACATCGAGCCCCGCAGCCGCGGCGCGCCAGGCGATTGCAGTCCCGATGACGCCGCCGCCGGCGACGACGACATCCGCGGTCTCGGCCAAGGAGCACTCCCTTCGCCGGCATTACCCGGATCAGGTACGACGGTCGGAGGCGTGCGACGGGGGTACCAGGGGTCATCCCCCGCGGGTGCACTGCCTCCCTCTCAGCCCTTGCGGGCTCCCGTGGTCAGATGCCAGCCTATATCACTCCTGGTCGGCGTCTGACGCGTGATTAGATGGCGCGATGAGCAGCGATGCGCGGGCGCGGCTGGCAGACGCGCGGCTCTACCTCTGCACGGACGCCCGGCGGTCCCGTGGCGACCTGCCGCAGTTCCTCGACGCGGTGCTCGGCGCCGGGGTGGACATCGTGCAGCTGCGCGAGAAGGGCCTCGAAGCAGCGGACGAACTGAGGCTGCTCGAGGTGTTCGCGGACGCGTGCCGACGGCACGGCCGCCTGCTGGCGGTCAACGACCGGGCGGACGTGGCCCTGGCGGCCGGCGCGGACGTGCTCCACCTGGGCCAGGGCGACCTGCCGGTCCCGGTGGCACGGCAGATTCTCGGCCCGGGACCGCTGATCGGCCGCAGCAGCCACAGCCCCGCCCAGGCCGACGCGGCGGCCGCCGAGCCCGGCGTCGACTACTTCTGCGCCGGGCCGGTCTGGACGACGCCGACGAAGCCTGGCCGCCCGGCGACCGGTCCCGGCCTGCTGGCCCACGTGGCGCGGTCGGCACCGGTTCGCCCCTGGTTCGCGATCGGCGGCATCAGCCTCGGTCGGCTCGACGAGGTAATCGCCGCGGGCGCCGCGCGCGTGGTGGTCGTCCGCGCCATCACCGAGGCCGACGATCCCGGCGCGGCGGTCCGATCATTCGCGCGGCGGCTACGGCGATCGTGATCCCGGTCGGCTTGGCCGCTGATCGCCGGGTCAATCCGGCTGGAGCTCGAACGCCACGCTGACGCCTGGCGTGACGGGGCCCGCGCGTGTGTAACGATGAAAATTATGCGGATCGCCGGGGTTGAATCGACAGACCTGTTCGTTGGGACGGCGCAGCGCCCGCTGCAGGTCCTGAGGGTCACGCTGGAGAATGACGGGCCTGGTAGCGGGCTGGACGCGCCCGCCGTGGTGCACGTCGAGGGGCCCGGGGTGAGAAACCACGGCCCGTTCCGGATAACAGGGATGAGCCCGGGCGAGCGGCAGACGTTCGAGATCCCGGTAGAAGCCGCGGTGCCTTACCAGCCTGGCAGCACGCGGCGGGTCACGGTCGCCGTCGAGGGTGAGCCGGGGCGCGGTCCCCTGGCCCGGGCCGAGGCCGACATCACCATCGCCGAGCCGGGCTGGACGATGTGGATGGTCAGTCACTTCCACTACGACCCGGTGTGGTGGAACACGCAGGGGCAGTTCGCCGAGGAGCGGCTCAGCCTGCCCGACGAGGACGGCAAGATGCCCGACGTCAGGGCCGCCTTCGAGCTGGTCGGCGCGCACCTGGACAAGGCCAGGACGGACCGCGACTACAAGTTCGTGCTGGCCGAGATCGACTACCTGAAGCCGTATTTCGATGCTTTTCCGCAGCACAGGGAGGATCTGCGGCGGCTGCTGGCCGAGGGCCGGGTGGAGATCGTCGGCGGCAACTACAACGAGCCGAGCACCAACCTGATCTCCGCCGAAGCCATCATCCGCAACGCCGTCTACGGGATCGGGTTCCAGCGGGACGTCTTCGGCGGCGACCCGAGGTCCGCGTGGATGCTTGACGTGTTCGGGCACGACCCGGGGTACCCGGGCCTGATGGCAGCCGCCGGGCTCACCTCGTCGGCGTGGGCACGTGGCCCGTTCCATCAGTGGGGTCCGTCCGGCGTCGAGGGCGGCAACGCGCGGATGCAGTTCGGCTCCGAGTTCGAGTGGATCTCGCCGGACGGCCACGGGCTGCTCACGCACTACATGCCGCACCACTACGGCGCGGGCTGGCGGCTGCACACGCTGCCGGACCTGCAGGCCGCCGAACTCGAGGCGTACGGCCAGTTCAGCGCGCTGGCGCAGGTCGCGACGACGCGCAACGTCATGCTGCCGGTCGGTTCGGATCACGTCATCCCGGCCAGGTGGGTGACGGACATCCACCGGGACTGGAACCGGCGGTACGTGTGGCCCAGGTTCACCACGGCCGTGCCGCGCGAGTTCTTCGCCGCGGTCCGCGCCGAGGCCGGGGAGCGGGACGCCGGGGGCCGCCGCGGCCGCGCGGGCGCCTGGATCACGCCGCAGACCAGGGACATGAACCCGGTGTACACCGGCAAGGACGTCTCCTACATCGATACCAAGCAGGCGCAGCGCGCCATCGAGACCGCGGTCACCGAGGCCGAGCGGCTCGGCACCCTGGCCTGGCTGGCCGGCGCGCCGTACCCGCACACCGCGCTGGACAAGGCGTGGCGGCTGCTGGCCTTCGGCGCCCATCACGACGGCATCACGGGGGTCGAGTCCGACCAGGTGTATCTGGACCTGCTGGGAAGTTGGCGCGAGGCGTGGGAACTCGGCTCGACCGCGCGCCGCAACGCAGCGGCCTACCTGGCCGGGCACGCTGTGCCGGACGGCCCCGCCCCTTCCGGTCCCCCTGCCCCGTCGGCGGTGATCCACGTCTTCAACGGGCTGGCCCGGCAACGCACCGATGTAGCCCGGGTCACCGTGCAGGTGCCGGGCAGCGGCACCCGGTGGCTGGAAATCCGCGACCAGTCCGGCGCGCGGGTGCCG
Source organism: Streptosporangiaceae bacterium (assembly GCA_030045295.1). The sequence goes on along the minus strand of JASIGD010000226.1, from coordinate 710 downwards.
GCGCTGGCCGAGGCGGTCCGGCGGCGCGGCGACGGGTCGCTCGCCGAGGTTACGCTCACGTTCCTGGCCCGCGACGTGCCCGCGCTCGGGTATCGGGCCTACCGGGCGGTGCCCGCCGAGCCCGCCGGGGACCCGCGCGACGAGGCCGAGGGGACGACCTCCGGGTGGCGGGAGGTCACGGGGACCGTGAGCGGGGCGAGCTGCGCCATCGAGAACGGCAGGTACCTGGTCACCGCGGATCCGGTGCGCGGCAGGACGGTCGCCGTCACCGACAAGCTCACCCGGGCCGGGGTGCTGGCCGGACCCGGCAACGAGCTGGTGATCCAGGAGGAGTACGCGCAGCACCCCCGGCACGGAGAGGGCCCGTGGCACCTGTCCCCCAAGGGACCGGGGACCGGTTCTTCGTCGGTGACGGCGCGGGTGCGGGCCGAACGGTGCCCGGTGGGAGCGCGGCTGGTCGCCTCGTTCGCGCTCGACGGGCTCGACGTCACCCAGGAGACCGTGCTCTGGGATGACGCGCAGCGGGTCGAGTTCCGCACCCACGTCGACTCCTACAGCGGGCATGACCGGCTGCTCCGGGTCCGCTTCCCGGCCGACGTGCCCGGCGGCCTGCCGTTGTACCAGACGGCCACGGCGGTGATCGGCCGGGCCTTTGGTGCGGTCGACGTGGACTCGGCCGATCACTGGTACACCCTGGACAACCCCGCTTA
>JASIGD010000225.1 GCA_030045295.1 Streptosporangiaceae bacterium | reverse complement strand
GTTCCTGGATACGCCGCCGGTCATGAGCCAGGGCGACTGGCGGGTCGGCGTGTACCTGGACGACGCCGCGTCTGACAGCCAGACCGAGCAGCTCGGCGCGGTCCTGTCCGGGCAGGCGGGCGGGCCGCCCGCGATGCTCGCGCCGCTCATCGGCGAGATGCTCGGCGTGGAGAGGACGCCGATCACCTATAGCGAAGACGGCCGCGGCCATCACGTCAGGATCGGCGATGCCGTCGACGTCGGAGTCGAGGACTTCGTGGCGCTGGAAGGCCGCGATCCGGTCCGGCTGACGAACGTGTTCCACCCGTCGAATACGACGCTGACGGTTGCCCCGGCCAGTGCGGCGCACCTGTCGACCTTCGGGATCGACTGGGGGCGTGAGGGGCAGAGCGGCTTTTCCGCGCCGTTCTCATGGTCCGGCTAACCGGCCACGCCGGGCCTGCGGATCCTTCAGGGCCGGCGGGCACGGCCCGGGCACAGGCGGGTTTGGTCACGCGTGAGGCCGGCCTGGTGCTGATTGCGGCCGCCGGGGCCTGGGCTGCGACCGTTGCCCTGGCCCGCGGGATGGCCGGGATGACCGGCACGATGGGGCTGGGCCTGGCCGTGTTCGTGGCGGTGTGGACGCTGATGATGGCGGCCATGATGCTGCCGTCCGTGGCGCCGACGGCCGCGCTGTACGCCAAGACCGTACGGAGCAACCGGACGGTGCGGATCGCCGCCCTGGTCGCGGGCTACCTCGCGGTCTGGGCAGCAGCCGGCGCGCCCGCTTTCGGACTGGCCTGGGTCGCGGGCTGGATGACCGGGAAGCATCCCGGCGCGGCGCACGTGCTCGCCGTGGCGGTCTTCGCCGCGTGCGGCGTGTACCAGCTGAGCCGCCTGAAGGACCGCTGCCTGGCGCACTGCCGCTCCCCGCTGGCCCTGCTCCTGCACTACGGCTCGTACCGGGGCAGGTTCCGCGACATCCGGGCTGGCGCCCATAACGGCGCGTACTGCCTGGGTTGCTGCTGGGGGCTGATGGTGATCCTGGTCGCGGTGGGTGTGATGAACGTCGCCGCGATGATCGGCCTGGCCGCCGTGGTGCTGATCGAGAAGACCTGGAGATGGGGTCCCGCCGCGGGGCGGGCCGTCGGCGTCGCCGCGCTGGCCCTGGCGGTGGCCGTGATCTGGCTTCCGTGGCTGGCGCCGGGCCTGCACGCCGCGCCGTCGATGATGAGCTGACCGGTACGCCCACCTCGCGATCCGGCGGCCCCGGCGGGAACCTCCGCGCCGAGGGCGACTCCATGGCAAACACAGGCGCCGGCGGGGTCGGTCCCGCCTGCTGCTTGAACGTCGTCCAGTTATTGAACAACGTTTTTCTATTGAACATCGTTCACTCAGGTGCTACCGTGGTGCCATGACTGATAGGAGCGTTTCGCGGGGTATCGTTTCGCGTGATCGGTGGGCGGCGCAGATCGCGGCGCTGGACGGCACGCCAAGCGCGCCCCGGTCTCGCAGGGAACCCATCACGGCCGGCCGGATCGTGGACGCGGCTCTGCAGGTTGTCGAGGCCGAAGGGTTCGACGCTTTGACAATGCGCCGTGTCGCCGCTGCGCTGCAGGCCAGCCCGGGGGCGCTGTATGCGCATGTGCGCGATAAGGCGGAGCTCGACGATCTAATGATCGGAGAGCTGTGCTCCCGGGTGACGCTGCCCGTGCCGGATCCCGCGCGGTGGAAGGCGCAGGCCATCGACGTCTGCCGGCAGCTGCGCGACCAGTACCTTCGGTACCCGGGAATCTGGCGCGCCACGTTGGCGGCCGCCCCGCACAGCCTGGACACGCTGCGGATCAACGAAGGCCTGCTCGCGATCCTCCTGGCCGGAGGGGTGCCGCCGCAGCCCGCCGCGTGGGCGATCGATGCGGCATTCCAATACGTCGGCGCGTACAGCGTCATGTCACTGAGGCGGCATCCCGACCAGGACACCGACGGGCGGGTCGTCGATAGGGCTGAACTCATCGAGCGTCTCAGGATGCTGCCCGCGGACCGGTTCCCGATCACGGTCGCGCACGCGCCGGAGCTGACCTCCGGCGAGGGACACGCCCGGTTCGACTTCACGCTCGGGCTGCTTCTCGAAGGAGTCACCCCGGACACGTCGTAGAGAGGCAGCGAGAGCCCCGTCCCCTGATGGGACGCATGTACCACGGCCCGTTCGGCCAAAAGATCTTCAAGTAGGACAGCACAGCGCGTGACCTCGGCACCGTGCCGGTCACGGCGTTAGTCCTTCACGCCCTCAAACCTAGGGAGATTGCCATGCCCACCACCCCACCAGACACCGGGCACTTGCCACCGGAGGTCAATAACGCGGCGGCGTCAAACGCCGCCGCGACGCCAAGCTCAGGCGCTCCACAGCGGCGGCTAGGCCTGGCTCTCGTCGTCATCGCGACGGCTCAGCTGATGGTCGTGCTCGACGCGACCATCGTGAACGTGGCGCTGCCGCACATCCAGACCGCGCTCGGTTTCTCCGGCACCAACCTGGAGTGGGTCGTCAACGCCTACGCGCTGGCGTTCGGCGGCCTGCTGCTGCTCGGCGGAAGATCCGGCGACCTACTGGGGCGCCGCCGGGTCTTCGTCTTCGGCCTCCTGCTGTTCACGCTGGCCTCGCTGGCCGGCGGGTTCGCCACCAGCCAGGCGTGGCTGCTGACCGCGCGCGTCGTGCAGGGCATAGGCGGCGCGTTCGCGGCGCCCACCGCGCTGTCGCTGATCGCCGTCACCTTTCCCGCGGGGCCGCCACGCAACCGGGCCATGGGCGTATACGCGGCCATGAGCGTGGCCGGCGGCGCGGTCGGCCTGATCGCCGGCGGGCTGCTCGTCCAGTACCTCAGCTGGCGCTGGGTGTTCTTCGTGAACGTGCCGATCGGTCTGCCGGTGGCGTTCCTCGCGACGCGCGTGCTGCCCGAGTCCGAGCGGCGGCGGGGTCGCTTCGACCTGCCCGGCGCTATCACCGGCAGCCTCGGCCTGGCGCTGCTCGTCTACGGGCTGTCCAGCGCCGGGACCACCCCGAACGGCGTTTCGCACTGGGGTGACACCAAGGTGATCGTGTCGCTGGTGGCCTCGGTCGTGCTGCTCGTCACGTTCGGAGTGATCGAGGCGCGCAGCAAGCACGGGCTGGTGCCGCTGCGGGTGCTGCGCAGCCGGGACCGGACCGGCGCCTACCTGATCAGCCTGTGCGTCGGCACCGCGATGTTCGGCATGTTCTTCTTCCTCACCGTCTTCGTCCAGGAAGTGTGGGGGTACAGCCCGCTGCGGACCGGCATCGCCTACCTGCCGATGATCCTTACGATCATGGTGGCGTCCGGGATCGCCTCACAGCTGGTAGCCAGGATCGGTGCCCGGCCGCTGATGCTGGCGGGCAGCGTCATCGCCACCGGCGGGCTGTTCTGGCTGTCGCGGCTCAACGAGCAGAGCCACTACGTCTCCGGACTGATGGAGCCGATGATGGTCACCGCGCTCGGGCTGGGGCTGATCTTCGTGCCGCTGTCGCTGGTCGCGCTGGCCAAGGTGGCCGACAACGACGCGGGCGTGGCCTCGTCGCTGCTGAACACCGGCCAGCAAGTCGGCGGCTCGGTCGGGCTGGCGATCCTCGGCACGGTGGCGTGGAGCGCGGTGGCGAACAGCATCAGGTCGCAGGCGGCCGCGGCGGCCGCGGCCGCGAAGGACCACGCTGCGGTGCACCTGTCAGCGGCCATGGCCGCTGCGTTGCACAAGGCGGTGACCGACCACGCCCTGTCGGTCGGCTTTGCCAAGGGATACGAGGTCTCGGCCGGGATCGCGCTGCTCGCGCTGATCATCACCGTGGTCGCGATCAGGGTCAAGCGGTCGGACCTGGCCGGGATCAACCCGCAGTCCCCCGGCGGGCCCGGGCAAGCCCCGCCCGCGAGCCGTCCCGATCGCGCGGACCTCGCGCGGTAGCCGGAGCCAGCGATTATGACGCAGCGTGATAACCGCTGGGTAGCGGCCCGCCGCATCGGCTCGGTCCGGCTTGCGGCTCAGTCGGGCAACTCGATCGGCCCGATGCCGGCGAACACGTCCCCGGGTCCGGGGTTGTCGGGGTGGGTTCGGCCGCCGAGGTGGTGCAAGATCCCCCAGACCGCGTTCAGCGAGGTCTGGACCGCGCCCTCGACCCACGCGGGTATAAAGGAGACATCGTCTCCGGCGATGAAGATGCCCCGCTGTTCCGGTGGCATGCGATCTTGCCGGAAATGGGCGTACATGCGCTGGTTGTACCGGTAGTGCCCGGGCAGCGCTCCTTTAAATGCTCCCAGGAAGTGCCGGTCGGCCTCCCAGGACACGGTAATCGGGTCACCGACGATGTGGCTGGCGATGTCGACATCCGGGTAGATCTTGCCCAGCGTCGTGAGCGCGAGCCGGACCCGGCGGTCGGTCGGCTCGGGCAGCATCTTCAGCGCGTCGCTCATCCAGGTGTAGGTCAGGCAGATCACGCCCGGCTGGTTGTCGCCATTGTCGAACAGGTAGGTGCCACGGGTCAGCCGGTCGGTCAGCGTCATGCTCATGACGTCGCGGCCGGTGCGCGGGTCGGTGTCCTTCCAGAACGGCCGGTCCACCATCACGAAGGTCTTGGAGGACTGCATGTAACGGGTGCGGTCCAGAGCCGTCCACAGCTGCTGGGAGAACAGGCTCTCCTCGCATTCGATTTGCGTGGTGAGCAGCCAGCTCTGGCAGGTCACCAGCACGGCGGAGTAGCGGCGTGTGTCCCCCCAGGCGTCAGTGACCGCGAGCAGGCCGTCGCGGTCCCGCGCGATCCGCGCGACGCCTGCCCTGGGCGCGCCGGAATGCAGCGAGGCCAGCGAGGTACCGGCCGGCCAGTGGGCGGGGCGGGGCGCAGGGTGGCGCCAGATGCCGCGGGGAACCTGCTCGGCGCCCCCGACCACCAGGCGCTGGTCCTGGTCGCAGTTGGTCATCACGACCCGGAAGATCTCCAGCATGGAATTCGGGTAGTCCGAGTCCCAGCCGCCGGTGCCGAACCCGACCTGGCCGAAGACTTCGCGGTGGCGGAACGACAGCGAGGAGAACGCCTTCGAGGTCGCCACGAAGTCGTAGAACGTGCGGTCGTCCCAGCGAGGCACCAGATCGTTCCACAAAGACTTCAGCGCCGGGACGTCGCGCGCCCGGATTGCGTCCTGGATGTCGGTGAAGCGCACATCCTCCAAAGCCTGCGCCCAGGCGTCAGCGACCTCGGTGAACAGCGGGGGAAGGTCGCCGAGCGTGCGCGCATAATGCGTGACGCCCTCCAGATCGATGACCGTGCTGCCCGCCGCCTCGGTCAGCGGGTTGGGGAACGGCCTGGTCGGCAGGCCCAGCATCTCGACGTAATGGTAGAAGGACCTCGACGACACCGGGAACCGCATCCCGCCGAGCTCCGCCACCACTCCCTCGGCTCCCTCGAACGCCTGCGAACGCAGCCGCCCGCCCATCCGCGAGGCCTCGTAGACCACCGGCTTCAGGCCGAGCTTCATCAGCTCGTAGGCGGCGACCAGCCCGGAGATACCCGCGCCGACGACGGCGACCTCTTCGCCGTGACGTCCGGCCGGGACCCAGCCAAGACCGGCCCGGTGCGCGATCCACTCATCGAACGGGAACGGGAAGTCCGGCCCGAAGATCGTGACCGGGCCTTTCCCGCCGCGGAGTGCATCGCGACCACGTTCGTTCGCCATGAAACCACCTAACCGTGGCGGCCGATGCCTGCTACGCCGGACAATACGCAGACCGCGCCACAGGTTCAACGCAGCCACCGGGCACCCGGGGAGGCGTAATCGGGTTGGCCCGGTTCGCCAGGTTCAGAGTAGGTTCGTGGTAGGGGTGCTGACGGGGTGCCGGGAGGATTCATGGCGTATGTCAACGGGGTCGGCGAGCAGCCTGCGATCTTTGTCGAGGGGTTGACCAAGTCGTTCGGCGAGGTTCGCGCGCTGCGCGGTATCGACTTGTCGGTGCCGCGCGGGACGGTGCTGGGCGTGCTGGGCCCGAACGGGGCGGGCAAGACCACCGCGGTGCGGATCTTGACCACGTTGCTGCTCCCGGATGGGGGCCGGGCAATGGTCGAGGGCCATGACGTCGTCCGGGAGGCCGCCGTGGTGCGCCGGTCGATAGGGCTGGCCGGGCAGTCGGCTGCCATCCAGGAGGAGCTGACCGGCCGCGAGAACCTGGAGATCATCGGGCGGCTGTACCACCTGAGGCGGCCGGAGACCCGCAGCCGCGCCGACGAATTGCTCGAGCAGTTCGGGCTGGCCGACGCGGCCGACCGAACCGCGAAGACCTACTCCGGCGGCATGCAGCGGCGCCTGGACCTGGCCGCCAGCCTGGTCGGTCGGCCGCGGGTGCTGTTCCTCGACGAGCCGACCACCGGCCTGGACCCGCGGGCCCGGCTGGGGATGTGGGACGTCATCAGGTCGCTGGCGGCCGAGGGGACCACGCTCCTGCTCACCACCCAGTACCTGGACGAGGCCGACGAGCTGGCGGACGAGATCGTGGTCATCGATCACGGCCTGGTCATCGCCGCGGGCACCGCCGAGGAGCTGAAGAACAGGATCGGCGGGGACGTGATCGAGTTCACCGTGCCGGACCGGAGCCGGATCCCCGACGCGGTCAGGGCGATCGCGCTGATCGGAGAGGGCGAGCCGCACGCCGACCAGGAGACCGGCGTGGTCGGCGTCGGCGTCGGGGGCCGCGGGTCCGACGCGCTGATCGAGGCGGTCCGCGGGCTGGACGCCGCGGGCGTGGTGACCCGCGGGCTGGCGCTGCGCCGGCCGTCACTCGACGACGTGTTCATGGCGCTGACCGGGCATGCCGCAGAAGAGGAACAGCAGAACGGACGCCGGCGCGGCGCGAGGGGCCGCCGGCGGGCCGGTGACAAGGAGACTGCGAGGACGGCATCATGACGGCGATAGCACAGCCGGCCTGGGCACCCGGCCTGGCCCACCGGATCCGCTGGGGGGTGAGCGACACGCTCACCCTGACCAGGCGCAGCCTCTTGGTGTGGCTGCGGGTGCCCGCCTACCTGATGTTCACCGTGATCCAGCCGGTGATGTTCGTGCTGCTGTTCCGGTACGTGTTCGGCGGCGCGATCCCCGTCGACGTCCCCGGCGGCTATGTCAACTTCCTGCTGCCGGGCATCATCGCGCAGACCGCGGCGTTCGCCACGTTCGGTACCGCCATCGTGCTCGCGCAGGAGCTGAAGAAGGGCGTGATCGACCGGCTCAAGTCGATGCCGATCGCGCGCTCGGCGGTGCTGACCGGCCGGCTCGTCGCCGACACCGGCCGGATGCTCATCACGATCCTGATCATCATCGGCGTGGGCTACCTGGTCGGGTTCCGGTTCCTGAACGGCTTCGGCCCGGCCGTCGCCATGGTGGTGCTGGCGACCGTATTCGGCGTGTCTTTCGCCTGCATCGCCGCCTACACCGGGCTGGCCATCGGGGACGAGGAGTCGGTGCAGGCGTTCGGGATGATCTGGCTGTTCCCGCTCACGTTCGTGTCTTCGGCGTTCGTGCCGATCCAGACCATGCCGGGCTGGCTGCAGGCCTTCGCCAACCACCAGCCGGTCACCTACGTGGTCAACACCATGCGGGCGCTGGCCCTGGGCGGCCCGATCGGGGACAACCTGTGGAAGAGCGTGGCCTGGCTGGCCGGGATCTTCGTGGTGTTCGTGCCGCTGGCGGTACGCACCTACCGGCGGGCCAGCTGAGCCGGCCGGACAGGCTTCCCGGGCCCGGAGGAATTGCCGGGAGGGCGGTGCGGCCGTAGCGCCAGGGCGCGGGTGGTGGTGACATGCGCTCGGCCCGTCGGGGAGCCAGGGCAAGGGCCCTCGGATGACCCGCCCTTTTGCTCCTCGCCGCGGATCTGGCTGGCCAGGTTACCGGCAAGTACGCGGAGGGCTCGAGGAGGCTTCCGGGAGTGCTCTCGCGGTGGTTCAATCAGAGCAGATTCGTGGTGGTTTGGGATGGCGTGACCGGCGCTGCCGTCTGGTGCCGGTGTGGCCGGCGGTGGCGGGAAGCGTGGGGAGGACCCGGTGGGAGGTGTTTCCCGTGCCCGCGGCTGGGGCGTGTTCCGGTCGCTGGCGGGTAACAAGGCGCTGGTACGGGTGGTGGGCGGGTACGTGCTGTTCACGTTGACCCAGTACTCGGTGTGGGTGGCGATGCTGGTGTACGCCTACCGGCATGGCGGCGCGACGGTGGCCGGGCTGGTAGCGGTGGCGCAGCTGGTGCCGGCGGCGGTGCTGGCGCCGGTGGCGACGGCGCTGGCGGACCGGCGCTCGCCGGTGTTCCTGCTGGCAGGCGGGTATCTGGTGCAGGCGGCGGGGATGGCGGCGACGGCGGTGGCGGTGCTGGCGGGGGTGCCGCTGGCGGCGTATGCGGCGGCGGTGGTGGCGTCGGCGGCGGTGGCCACGACCCGCCCGGCGCAGTCCACGCTGGTCCCGTCGGTGTCGGTGACCCCGGATCAACTGACCGCGGCGAACGTGGTGGTGAGCTGGGTGGAGGCGGCCGGGATCGCGGCGGCCGGGCTGATGACCGGGGCGCTGATCGCGGCCGCGGGGGTGGCCAGCGTGTTCGCGGTGTGCGCCGGGCTGGGCCTGGCC
>JASIGD010000023.1 GCA_030045295.1 Streptosporangiaceae bacterium | reverse complement strand
AGCATCCGGACTCGGGCGGCGGCCAGCTCGATGGCTAGCGGCAGCCCGTCGAGCCGTCGGCAGATCTCCGCCACCGCCCCCGCGTTGGCGCTGGTCAGCTCGAAACCGGGGGCCCTGGCGTGCGCCCGCTCCACGAACAGCCGTACCGAGGCGTACTGCTGTGCGGCGGCCACCTCCAGGGCGAGTCCGGTCTGCGGAACCGGGAGGGGTGGCACCGCGAACTCGTGCTCGCCGCTGAGCCGCAGCACCGTCCGGCTGGTCGCCAGCACCACCAGTCCAGGCGCGGCGCCCAGCAGCTCGGCTACCAGCGATGCCGCCTCGGCCACCTGCTCAAAGTTGTCCAGCACCAGCAGCAGCCGCCGGGGGCGCAGGTAGGACTGCACGTCGGCGCGGCGGTTGAGACCCGGCGTGTTCACGCCAAGGCCGGCTGCCACCGCATCCATCACGAGCCCGGCGTCCTTGACCACGCCGAGGTCGACAAACCTGACGCCGTCGGCGAAACCGGGGCCAAGCCGCCGGGCGCCTTCCACCGCGAGCCGGGTCTTCCCGACCCCGCCTGGCCCGGTCAGGGTCACCAGCCGCACGCCCTCCTTGACGACTAGGTCTTCGACCGCGGCGACCTCCCGCCCGCGGCCCACCAGCGGCGTGGCCGGCACCGGAAGCGCCCCGGCCAGCGGCGCGTCATCCCCGGCGCCCGCGCCGGGCCGGGCCATCTCGAACCGCTCGCTGAGGAGCACCGCCAGGTCGTCCTCGACCAGCTGCTGCAACCCGGCAGGATCGGAGAAGTGCTGATACGACACGCCGCCCTCGTCCCGGATCCGGGCCAGCATCTCGGTCAGCCGCGGTTCACGGTCCGGCGCCGGCGACTTGACGTAGATCAGCCGGGGCAGCCCGGCCGACAACTGGTACTCATCCTCCAGTCCCGAGATCTGCTCGCCCGGCGCGACCCAGCCGTAGCTCTGCCAGTAAATGCCGACGAACACCTGGCTTTGCGCCAGATAGGCCCGGTACACCGGACGCGGCGGGTACGGCCGGGCGCCCAGCTCGAACAGTACCGGCACCAGCCGCAGCCTGGTCACCGCGTCCCGCGCCGCCTGACGCTCGGCGGCCAGCTCCTGCAGCGTAGAGCTGATGAACACTCGCACCCGCTGATCAGGCGTGCGGATCACCGCCGGCTCGGACATCACCGCCAGGATAGTTCGTACCCGCACTACCGCATAGATCACGCGCGCCGGGCCGGCGGCCCGGACAAGGAGCCATGTTAAGGACGAACCGGACGGCGCGCCGCGCATGCACCGGACGACCAACTCGCCGCGAGCAGCACGATCACCTCCAGTCGGCCCGCTGGAAACCGGGATCTTTGGCGAATCGACCACGGCAGGGGGCCCATGGCTGCCCCGATCAGGCGACGGGCCGGCGGACCCCTCCGGGTGCTCCCCGGCCTGATCCGCTCCGAGACGGCGCACGAACCCTGCGTAGGATTCGGCGCGGCCGTAGCCGGGTGATCGCTCGTGCCGAACGAAGAAACGAGGTCGGCTGTCTCAGTGGCAGCCATGCTATCGATTGGTTCGGGCACGAGCTTTGGCTCGACCTTGTCCTGGTTGACATCGCTGGCCTGCGCTAGCCTGGGCTGTCGCGATCAGGTCTCCCGGGGCAATCGCAATAGGCTTTCCAGGTGTCGCCTTGGCCGCGACGCCAAATTAGCTGACGACACTGCCATCAGCTGGCCTAGCCGCTAAAGCTGCGCAGGACGGCGCGCAGCGGCGGGAGCCCCGCCGGTAGAACTCGCCCGGCCGGTAGGCCGGCACCGGAGGGACCGCTGCGATGCGTTCGCCGAGCACGTGCGGGAACGCGGCATCGGGGACCAGGACGGCTGCCGCCCAGGCGCCACGGCGAGCAGTTCGTCCGTGATCACGGTTGTTCACGGCTCAGCCATTGCGCGGTATCACTGTCATTTGACCGATGATGAGGGCCAGGGCTTGAGCCAAGAATCGTGGCATGACCGAACAGAGTCCTCTTCATGTCCGCGCCGTCGCGGCAATCTTGGCACTGGGGGTGCAGGCCGTCTGGTTCCTAGGCGCCACGGGGCGAAGCCGGCCTTCACCCGGGGTCGGCTTCCTCGTCTCCGCGCGCATACTTGGTCCCGAGGCAGGGGCTCGAGTGGCGAGGGTGGCTGCGCAATGAGGCAGGTACGCGACCAGTGCCTGGCGCTGGAGCGGACCGGCGCCGCGCCCATGGCGGGCGGCCGTTACATGCGCCTGTTTCCGGAGCTGCCGGCGCTGGCGATCGAGCCGGAGCTGCTACGGGCCATCGGTCGGGCCGGCGGGCTCAGCGACGCCACGAACGGCGGCCCGTCCGACGCCCGCACGGTCGCGGCCGGTCGGCCAGTGTTCGGCCAGTACCTGGCCCACGACCTCACGGCCGACCGCTCGCCGCTGACGCACCACGATGACGCGGAGCTGCTTAAGAACGTCCGCAGCGCGCGGCTCGATTTGGAGCACCTGTACGGCGAGGGGCCGATCGGCAATCCCTACCTCTACAGCCGGCTCGATCCGGCCCTGCTCCTGCTGGGCCGGAGCGGGTCGGGCCACGAGGACGACCTGCCCCGCAACCAGGAAGGCATTGCCTTGGCCGGCGACCCGCGCCAGGACGTGCACGTGCTGATCTCCCAGATGCACGTGGCCATGATCCGGGCCCACAACCGGCTGGCCGACGGCCTGCGCGCGGACGGCGTCCCCGACGCCGACCTGTTCGACCAGGCCCGACGGGAGCTCACGTGGCACTACCAGTACGTCATGCTGCACGACTACCTGCCCGAGATGATCGGCGAGCAACGCGCGGCCCGGCTGCTGGAGCGGGGGCCGCGGCGCTTCTGCCCCGAGGGTCCCGTCGCCATCCCGCTGGAGTT
>JASIGD010000224.1 GCA_030045295.1 Streptosporangiaceae bacterium | reverse complement strand
CGTGCGAATCGACGGTCCGCTCGTATCCCTCGAACTCATACCCGCGGACCCGGTTGATCAGCTCCCACCGCGAGTAGACCCGGCCCGGGACTGCAGCCAGGGCCAGCAGGATCCCCCATTCGGTCGGGGTCAGCTCCACCACCGCGCCGCGTACTCGCACCTCCCGCCGCGGCTCGTCCATAACCAGGACCCCGCCCCCGTAGCTGGCCGGGCCGGGTCCGGCCGCCGGTCCGCCGCGGCGCAGCACCGCCTGGACGCGCAGCACCAGCTCCCGGGGGCTGAACGGCTTGGTCACGTAATCATCGGCGCCCAGCTCCAGGCCGGCGATCCGGTCCTCTTCGGCGGCCCTGGCCGTCAGCATCAAGATCGGTAGCGGCCCGGCGGCGCGTACCTCCCTGGCTACCGTCTCGCCGGGTACGTCCGGCAGGCCCAGATCGAGGACCACCAGATCGGGCGTGGCCGCGTCCGCCAAGGTGATCGCCTCCGCGCCGGAGCCCGTGGACAGCACCGTGAACCCAGCGCGCTCCAGGTAGGACCGGATAAGCTCCCGCAGCTTGCGCTCGTCCTCCACCAGCAGCACCGTCGCCGCCATTCCCGCATACCAGCCTCTCCTGTTGTTGCCCGCCGTCCGGTTTAAAAGGCTGCGGTCCCCATTCAGTTTCGCCGCTCGCGGCCAAGTTTCGCCACAGCTGACGCTAGCTGGGTCCCGGGGTCCGGTCGGGCGCCGGGCCGGCGGTGCGCCATTCGCGCTCGCGTCGCTCGCAGCTCTCGCGGGATCATCGATGGTCGCGATACCGGGAGCCCGCGGACCGGTGCGGTGCTCGACGGTGTAAAAGCGGACCTCGTGGCCGCCGAGATCGTGCGGCCCGGGCAGGATCCAGCCAACGCCGGCGCATCTGTCGGATCCACGGCTTCCTTCCTGAGGTATCACACCCCATCAGCCGCACGTGCAGGCGGCCTGCCGGGCCGGTGGAGATTACGTGGAGGACGATCGGGCTTGGCGGATGCTCGCGTCCGCGCCGTCACCATGACAGCTTCACCGAGCCGGCAGGCCCGCCGCGACCGCCGCCTCGACGGCGCGGCCGAGGGCGATGAGCTGCTCCTCGCCGCCGGGCGGGCCGATGAGCTGCAGGGAGGCAGGAAGGCCAGCCGGGCCGCCGGGAACCGGCAGGGCCAGCGAGGGCAGGCCGGCCAGGTTAGCGGGCACGGCGAGCGCGGTGATCGGCATACCCCGCTGGTGGAGCAGCGGCGGCGCGGCCAGCAGCATCGGCATGGCGACGAACGGATGGCGGGCCAGCAGGCCGGCGAGCCACGCGCGCACCGATTCCCTGGTCTGGTTCGCGGCGGCAACGTCGGCGCCGGTGATCGCGGCCGCCTCGGTCATGTTGCGCTGGTTGTGCCGGCTGAGGCGGGCGAGGTCGGGCAGGAGGTACTCGTTCACCCGGTAGGCCTCGGCATCGATGATGACGTTCGCCGCATCCACCGCCGCGGCGACGTCAAAACCGGGGAGATCGGTGGTCATGACGCCCGCGGCGGCCAGCGCGGCGTCGACGGCGGCATCGACCGCCGGGTCGACCGGCGGATCCGTCTGCGGCCGCAGCCGGCCGACCGCGAGGTCGCAGGGTCCTGCTGCGAAGCCCGGCTCGATCAGGCGCATGGCGAGTTCGACCGCGGCCACGTCCGCGCCGAGCGGGCCCACGGTATCCATGGACGGCGCCAGCGGGTACACGCCCTCGGCGGGCACCCGGCCCCAGGTGGTCTTGAGGCCGACGACACCGCAGCAGGCGGCGGGGATCCGGACGGAACCGCCGGTGTCGGTGCCCAGTGCCACGTCCGCTTCCCCGGTGGCGACGGCGACCGCCGAGCCGCTGGAAGACCCGCCGGGCAGGCGGCGTGGATCGATCGGGTTCACCGGCGTCCCGGACCACGGATTGGTCCCGCGAGCCGACCAGCACAGCTCGGACAGGTTGGTCTTGCCCACGATCCTGGCCCCGGCCGTCCGGGCCGCCGCCACCACGGCCGCGTCCCCGGCCGCGGGGCGGGCACGCTCGGCGATCACCGGGCAGCCAACCGTGGTGGGCACGCCTTCGACGTCGATGCAGTCTTTGACCGCGAGCCGCGCGCCGGCACCGGGCGAGTCCAGCCGCCTGATCCACGTCGCGCCCTGTCGTGCCTGCGTGCCGCGCGCGTCATCCATCTGGCCATTGTCCCAGGTCACCGCGGGCAGAAAGGACCTGCCCCCGTCGGGCCAGCGCTGATAGCAAGATGTCACCGATATTTCGCCTCAGTGTCACGGCGACGTGTCATGCCACGATCGGTTGCTATCGCACTTTGTGAGCATGAGGGTCGCGATCATAACCGAATCGTTCCCGCCTGATGTCAACGGCGTCGCGCACTGTGTGCTACGTATCGCAGAACTCCTCGCCGCCCGCGGTCACCAGCCGCTCGTCGTCGCGCCGCAGCCGCCGCGCGACACGAGGGACCCTGGCCCGTTCCCCTATCCCGTCGTGCGCGTCCCGGCCGTGCCGTTGCCCGGCTACCCCAGCTTCCGGCTCGGCCTGCCCAGCCGTCGCGTCCGCGACGCGCTGATCAGGCACCGGGCCGAGGTGGTGCACCTGGCCAGCCCGGTGGTTCTCGGTGCCCACGGCGCCGCGGTCGCCGGGCGCCTCGGCCTGCCCGTGGTCGCCGTCTACCAGACCGACCTGCCGTCCTACGCCCGGGCGTACCGGCTCGGCCGGGGAGGCGAGGCGTTCGCGTGGCGGTGGCTGCGCGGCATCCACAACAGCGCCGCCCGCACGCTGGCTCCGTCCACCGTCACTGCGACCGACCTGCTGAGCCGCGGCATCCGCGACGTCTGGCTGTGGGGCCGCGGCGTCGACACGGTCCGCTTCAATCCGGCGCGGCGGAGCGAGCAGGTCCACGCCCGGCTCGCGCCGGGCGGCGAGCTGATCGCAGGCTACGTGGGGCGGCTGGCCACCGAGAAGCGCGTTGAGCTGCTGGCCGGGATCACTGCCCTGCCGGGGGTGCGACTGGTTGTCGTCGGCGCCGGGCCGGCCGAGGCCACGCTGCGCCAGCACATGCCGGCTGCCCTGTTTCTCGGCGAACGCCGGGGCGACGAGCTGGCGGCCATCTACGCCAGCTTCGACGTGTTCGTGCACAGCGGACCCTATGAGACGTTCGGCCAGACGCTGCAGGAGGCCGCCGCGAGCGGGCTGCCGGTGGTGGCGCCGGCGGCGGGCGGGCCGCTGGACCTCGTTGACGACGGGGCGACCGGTTACCTGGTGCCGCCCG
>JASIGD010000223.1 GCA_030045295.1 Streptosporangiaceae bacterium | reverse complement strand
ACAACGGAGCGAGGTCTGGCTGCCGCGTCTGTTGGCCCGCACACATGCCAAGGCCGCCCTGCCCTGTGCATATAGCAGCGCCGATTTTGTAGCCCAAGCTTGTTGCGCGGAGCCCGGCCGTTACCACCCCCACCTGGCGTATTTGAGCCCGTCACGCGGCGCGCGAACCTGGCTGAAACCGGCGGAGGCACGAGATTGGTGATCCGCGCGGGGGCGCCGCGTCGGCGGTCAGCGCGCGTCGCTGATCGTGGCCACCGCCGGCGCCTCGGCGTCGGGCTGGACCGGCTCCGTCCGCCCGGTCACCGCGTGGGCCAGTGCCCGGCCCGCGTACCACCCGCCGGAAACGAACCGCATGATCGGCCCGAAGCTGAAGGCCGCCGGGGCGCCCAGGAAGTACAGACCTGTGACCGACGACTCCAGACCGCGCCTGAGCACGGGGTAGCCGTTTACCCGCCGGATCCGGCCGAACAGGGACGGCGCGAGGAAGGAGTAGCGCGTGATATCGACGCGGTAGCCGGTGCCGAGCAGGAGGTGATCGGCGATCCGCTCGTCGCCGTTGCCGAACGTGACCCGCACGCCGCCGCCCCACCCGGTCGCGGACACGACCTCGTGGGCCATCGTGATCGACACGTTCTGCAGCCGCGCGCCCAGCCACGCTGCGCCGGCCGGGCGGATGGAGCGATAGGCGAGCGGATTCTGAACCCGGCGGGGCAACCGCCGGAAAAGATCGGGCGCGGCGACCAGCCGGGACAGGCCCATGGGCCCCACGTCGGTCGGGGCATAGAGCAACGGCGACAGGCGGCCGAGCTTGCGCTGGTACTTGCCCCCGTGCAGCCAGTTGAGGTGATCCGCGCGCACCACGACCTCGGCCTTGGCCCCGCTCTCGTGCAGCAGCGCGGCCGACTCCAGCGCGCTCTGGCCGCCGCCGACGACGAGCACGGTTGCTCCCGAGAACCGGGACAGGTCCTGATGATCTCCGGTGTGGCTGGCCAGCCCGGGCGCTAGCCGGGCGGCGAAGGTGGGCCAGTTGGGAAACGGCTTGATGCCCGCGGCGATCACGACGCGACGCGCGCGAAGCCGCTCGCCGCCAGCGACCACCAGCTGGAAGCCCGTCCCGTCGGCGTCGATCGTCTCCACCGGCCGACGGTCCACGTCGGGGGCGATGCGCTCGGCCACCCAGGTTCCGTATTCGATGAACCGAGACAGCGGCACCGGCCGACCGACGCTCGTGCCGGTCGCGGCGCAGAATGCGTCGAGCGACACCGGGCCCCGGTAATCCGCAATCGACGTAGCGGTCCAGCTCGAGCGCAGGAGCATGCCGGCGGGCATGCTGCGCCAGAACGACATGGGGTCGCCCAGCACGTGCACGTCCACGCCGGCGCCACGTAGATGGGCGGCAGCGGACAGCCCGTACGGGCCCGCGCCCACGATGGCGACATCGGTATCTGTCATGGGCTTCGACCCCCTGCGTTGCTCGGCGGACGCCCGCCGAAGTGCACGGCGCCTGTACCGTAGCGAATCCCGCGCGGGTCGCCATCCCTCATCTAACGTAGGGCTGCTGGGCCTGGCGCCGATGGCAGCGGGCCTAGAGTGCGCGCATTCCGTCGGCCGACTCCGCGTACTGCTCGCCGGTCTGCGGACAGCGCCACTCCCGGCCGGCTCCTTCGACCAGCCGCACCCCGGCTCGGCCGACCCACCCTGTGCGCCGCGCCGGCGCGCCAACGACCAGCGC
Source organism: Streptosporangiaceae bacterium (assembly GCA_030045295.1). The sequence continues at coordinate 1,432 of JASIGD010000223.1, read as the reverse complement.
GTGATCTGGCACATCGCGGGTAACCACCGCGCCCGCCCCGACCATCGCCCACCGTCCTATTTCGCAACCGGCCAGGATCACGGCACGGGCGCCAATCGACGCGCCCTCGCGCACCCGCACCCCGAGGGCGAGCCAGTCCTCCGCCCGCTTGAGGTTTCCTGAGACGCCCACGGAGCGGGGAAACGTGTCGTTGGTGAGCACAGCCGCCGGCCCGATGAATACGCCGTCCTCTAGCTGGGCCGGTTCGTAGACCAGCGCGTAGTTCTGCAGCTTTACCCTGTCGCCGATGACGACCCCGGGGCCGACGTAGGCGCCGCGGCCCACGATGCAGTCGCCGCCCAGCCGCGCGTTCTCCCGTATCTGCGCCAGGTGCCACACCGTGGTACCTGGCCCGATCGCGGCGGTTGGGTCGACATCGGCGCTGTCGTGCACCCGCGGGGACCGGCTGTCAGTGTCGTCGGTCACCGTGCCGCCTTCTCTGGTACCGGGTGGTCGCCGACGCCGAATGACCTGATGTTTGACCGCCGGGTTTTCGCAGCACCCATACGGCGGTATGGCCGATGTGGCGCAGCGGGGGCGGTAGCGGCACGCCGGTTATCGGGGCGATGCCCACGCCCGCGATACGCACGACGGAGAACTGCAGATCATGTTCGAGGAACCTGGTCATCGAGCTGACGGCAAATCCGCGCACGTGATCCCCGTTGTCAATGTGCAGCGTGGTCGGCTGCCGGCCGGCGAGCAGGAGCGCCCGGTTGTGCAGGGCCGCCAGATTAGGGACGGCGAGTACGAGGAAACCCCCTGGGCTCAGTATGCGGCGGATCTCGCGGAGGGCTGGCACCGCATTCTTCAGCGTGACGAGGTTGCGGTTCCAGACCACCACATCGAACAGCCCGTCGGGCGCGGGAAAGGCAGCTGACTCGAGATCGACTTGCTCGAAGTCGGTCGCCGCCTTGGTCTCGGAATCACGCGCGTCTTCCTGGTCATAGATGACCGGGGGCTCCGGCCGGGTCAGCTGGTCGCGCAGGAGCAACGTCTCCTGGCTCTGGTAGGCCTGGATCTGCAGGATGCGCGCGCCCGAAGGGGCAAGGTCCCGGATGGCGCGAGCGATCTCCCTCGAAACGGCCAGCTCGATTCGCCCGTGCCGTAGCTCCCGGCCGGTGTCGGCGGGCATCATCGCGCTCAGCGCACGGTAGTGCGGATTGGCCCGGATGGCACGGATCGTCGCGGTCCGGCCCGCCCGAGGTCCGGGTGGACGCTGCGACGGCTGCGACGGCTCCTGGCCCTTGATGGCCAGTCCCCACAACCCGGCCTCGGCGGCCAGGCCGGGGCCGGTCACGTGCCTGGCGGCGAGCCACCTCCGCTGGCTCTCGCGGTCGACGAAGGCCTGGAACGCCAGGCTGTGATCGATGTCGTCGACCACGGCAACCCCGCC
>JASIGD010000222.1 GCA_030045295.1 Streptosporangiaceae bacterium | reverse complement strand
GACGACCTCGGCGACGCACCGGACGTGCACTGCCTACCGGTCGGTAACGCCGGCAACATCACCGCGTACTGGATGGGGTACACCGAATACCTGCGGGCGGGCCTGGCCACCCGGTCGCCCCGGATGTTCGGGTTCCAGGCCAGCGGGGCGGCGCCGATCGTCACGGGCCAGCCCGTGCTGCACCCGCAGACGATCGCGACCGCGATCAGGATCGGCAACCCGGCCTCCTGGCAGCTGGCCGAGGCGGCCCGCGACGAGTCCGGCGGCCTTATCGATTCGGTGACCGACCGGGAGATCCTCGCCGCCTACCGGCTGCTGGCCACCCAGGAAGCGGTGTTCGGCGAGCTCGCCTCCGCCGCGAGCGTGGCCGGCCTGCTGAAGGCCTCGGCGAAGGGCCTGGTGCCCGCCGGCTCGCGAGTGGTCTGCACGATCACCGGCAATGGCCTGAAAGACCCCGACTGGGCCCTGTCCGGTGCTCCCTCCCCAGCCACCATCCCAGCCGATCCGACCGCCGCCGCCACGGCCCTCAGCCTTGCGTAGCTCCCGCCGGCCCTGCGCTCTGCCTTCCGGGCGCCGGATGCCGCCCGCCAACCGCGCTTCCCACTAGGCGTCACCACCCAGAAATCCGACAAATCATGAAATATCAACCTAACGAACCAGAATCCAGCCCGCCTGCGCGCGGAAGCCAACCACATCGTTGGCCCCGCGATGTCGTTATAACCACCTCTCGGGGCCAACGATGTGGTTACGCACGGCATCGCGGGCCAGGGGATGCGTGTCAGCTAGGACCTGAGTGATGGGCTGGACGGGTGGGGCGGCACGGGTGCGGGTTCCGGCGACCAGCGCCAACCTTGGGCCTGGCTTTGACGCGCTCGGACTGGCGCTGACCTTGTACGACGAGGTGGAGGCGCGGGTCTGCGCCTCCGGGCTCTCCATCGAGATCTCCGGCGAGGGAGCCGACCTGGCGGACGCCGACGAACAGCACCTGGTGGTGCGGGCCATGCGCGCGGCGTTCGCCATCATGGGCGGGCAGCCGCCGGGGATCGGGCTGCGCTGCGTGAACCGGATCCCGCACGGCCGGGGCCTCGGTTCCTCCGCCGCCGCGGTCGTGGCCGGCATCCTTGCCGCCAGGGCTTTGTCCGGGCACGGCCCGGACAAGCTCCCCGATGACGCCCTGCTCGAGCTCGCCAGTGGCATCGAGGGGCACCCGGACAACGTCGCCGCGTGCTTGGTCGGCGGGCTGACGATCGCGTGGTTGGCGCGCGGCCATCCCCGCATCATGAGGCTTGATCCGCTTCCCGCGATCACGCCCGTCGTCTGCGTTGCGCCGGCTCCGGTGCGCACCGACGTGGCCAGGGGGCTGCTCCCGGCCACGGTGCCGCACCAGGATGCAGCGGCCAACGCCGCGCGCAGCGCTCTGCTGGTCGCCGCGCTGACCCAACCTGGTGCCGGGCCGGCGGGGGAGGCGGGCGTCTTGCTCGCGCGGGATGGCGGGTCGGCCAGCCGGGCCGCGGTCTTGCTCGATGCGACCGAGGACCGGCTGCACCAGGACTACCGGGCCGGCGCGATGCCGGAGACTCATGATCTGGTACGCAGGCTGCGCGCCGCCGGTCTTCCCGCCGTGGTGTCCGGGGCCGGTCCGTCTGTGCTCGCGTTCCTCGGCGCCCGCGGCGAGCCTGACTATCGCCGCTACTTGGACAGCGTGGGTTCAATCGTGCGAGAAACGGGTATCCCGTGGCATATAAGCTCGCTAGACGTCGAACGGCAAGGTGCGCGTGTCCTGCGCCCGGAGCCTCCCCAGGGCTGCTGACGCGGGAGAAGAGCGGCCGATCCGTCCGACCGGGTACGCGGCAGCAGCACCAGGTAACGTCATCGCACCTGGAACTGAGCATGCCGTACGCCCGGTGCTAGCGGGCCTCATGGGACCGTTGCCTCCTCTTCCGCGCGACATGGATGGCTGCGAAGGAATGCCGTGAGCCCTAATGGTGTTAGGCTTAGTGGCGCACCGGGTGCCCCGCTCCAGGATGGATGCTTGTCGGCAAACCGGGCGCTGGTCGGCAAACTCCTGTGGGACGGTATTGTTGCCGTACCCGAGGTCTTCAACTCAGGGCGTCTCGCTCTTCCGCCACGAAGGGTGCGGGCCGCGAGACGAGAGCGCACGATCTTGGGATGCGGGCGAGCGGTGCAGCCGCCTGGGGCTTTTCCGACTCATCTCCTTAGTTTGCGGAGACACGGCGACGCACGGAGGAACGCAAGGCGTTGCGGCAATCGCGGATATCTGGCGGCTGACCAGAGCGGCGCGAGTCAACTCTGGCCTCGCGGGACCGCTGCATCGGGTCGACGGGCCTAGCGGGTTCACCCAGGCGGCCGAGAATCACGGAAGGACCACTTAGTGAGCGACACAACCGAAATCCTCAGCGGCGCGGCCAACGCGCCTGAGGATGCCCCCGCCGGTATCTCGGCGCCCCCCGCGGCCGGAGGGGGATCCCCTGAGGGGGACCTGGGGTCACCACGAGCGACGGCACCGACATCGAAGTCGCGCAGTCGCGGTGGTGCTGGCCTTTCCTCGATGGTCATGCCCGAATTGCAGCGGATCGCGCAAGGCCTGGGCATACCCGGCGCCGGCCGGATGCGCAAGGGCCAGCTGATCGAGGCCATCGAGGCCCGGCAGGGCGGAGGTCCTCGCCAGGACGGTAGTGCCGCGCACCGAGGTTCAGACCAGCGTGCCGCGTCCGCGGGAGCTGACGCGACCCGCCCGGTGAAGCAGGACTCTATGGAACCAGACACATACGCGCGAACCGGTATCGGAGACGGCACCAAGCCCGGCATCGGTGACGGTGTTCGCGACGGCATCGGCGCGGACGGGGCTGGGCAGCAGCTCAGCTTCTATGAGGAAGCCGGCCGACCCGGCCGCGACCGCGCGACGCGCGACAGCGGAGCTCAGGGCGCCCCCTCGCAGGGCGACGCCACCCCGCAGGCAGACGGCCAGGCGGGTGAGGTCGCTCCAGGCGACGGGCAGCGCAGCGACCGGCGCCGCCGGAACGGGCGCCGAGATGACCAGACCTCGCGCGGCCGGGATCAATCGGCTCGGGAGCAGCCTGGCCGGGACACCGGCCGCGACCAGGGCGGCCGCGATCACGGCAACCGGGACCAGGTCGGCCGCGACCAGGGCAACCGGGACCAGGGCAGCCGCGACCAGGGCGGCCGGGACCAGGGCAACGATCGCCGGGAGCCCGTTGCGGCCGGGCGAGGCCCCGGCGGGGACCAGTTCGACGAAGCAGAAGGCGGTCGGCGCCGCAGCCGCGACAGGTTCCGGAACAGGAACCGGCGACGTGACCGCCAGGCGGACCCGGAGCCCGTGATCGCCGAGGATGATGTGCTCATCCCGATCGCCGGCATCCTCGACGTGCTCGACGTCCAGGGATACGCCTTCGTGCGCACCACCGGCTACCTGCCCGGTCCCAACGACGTCTACGTCTCCCTCTCCCAGGTGCGCAAGCACGGCCTGCGCAAGGGCGACGTCATCGAGGGCGCGGTCCGCCAGCCGCGCGAGGGAGAGCGCAGGGAGAAGTTCAACGCGCTGGTCCGGCTGGACAAGGTGAACGGGCTTGACCCCGAGCTGTCCGCGTCCCGACCCGAGTTCGCCAAGCTGGTCCCGCTGTACCCGCAGGAAAGGCTCCGCCTGGAGACCGATCCGGGCAACATGACCACGCGGATCATCGACCTGATCTGCCCCATCGGCAAGGGCCAGCGCGGCCTGATCGTGTCCCCGCCGAAGGCGGGCAAGACGATGATCCTGCAGGCGATCGCCAACGCGATCACCAAGAACAACCCGGAGTGCCACCTCATGGTCGTCCTCGTCGACGAGCGGCCAGAAGAGGTCACCGATATGCAGCGGACGGTGAAGGGCGAGGTCATCCACTCCACCTTCGACCACCCGGCCGATGACCACACCACCGTCGCCGAGCTCGCCATCGAGCGCGCGAAGCGGCTGGTGGAGATGGGCCACGATGTGGTCATCCTGCTCGACAACATCACCCGGCTGGGCCGCGCGTACAACAACTCGGCGCCCGCCAGCGGCCGCATCCTGTCCGGCGGCGTGGATTCCACCGCGCTTTACCCGCCCAAGCGGTTCTTCGGCGCGGCGCGCAATATCGAGAACGGCGGATCGCTGACCATCTTGGCCGCGGCGCTGATCGAGACCGGCTCCCGGATGGACGAGGTCATCTTCGAGGAGTTCAAGGGCACCGGCAACATGGAGCTGCGGCTGCGCCGCGAGCTGGCCGAAAAGCGGCTGTTCCCGGCGGTCGACGTGGACGCGTCGAGTACCCGAAAGGAAGAGATCCTGCTCTCGCCGGAAGAGCTCAAGATCACCTGGCAGCTGCGCCGGGTCCTGCACGCGCTCGAACCCCAGCAGGCGCTCGAGCTGCTCATGGAGCAGATGCGCAAGACCAAGAGCAACGCCGAGTTCCTCCTCCAGGTCCAGAAGACCACCCTCGGCTCCTGACGCCGAGGGCGGGAATGCCAGGTCAGGGAAAGTGGTTCCATGATCTGGCACACTAGAAAGCCGTACACATGCGGTACCGGTTCACGCCCGAGGGCGACCCGGCGACCGCGCAAGGCAGGAGTTGTCATGAAGTCTGATATCCACCCCCAGTACAACGTCACCACGGTGACCTGTAGCTGCGGTAACACGTTCACCACCAGGAGCACCGCCCC
>JASIGD010000022.1 GCA_030045295.1 Streptosporangiaceae bacterium | reverse complement strand
TCCTCCTCCAGCGACGCGAGCGGGACCACGGCGTTGACCAGGCCCATTTCCAGCGCCTGGTGCGCGTCGTACTGGCGGCACAGGTACCAGATCTCGCGCGCCTTCTTCAGGCCGACCGTGGCCGCGAGCAGCCAGGATCCGTAGCCTCCGTCGAAGGACCCGACCTTGGGTCCGGTCTGGCCGAAGACCGCGTTGTCAGCGGCGATGCTCAGGTCGCAGCACACGTGCAGCACGTGCCCGCCGCCGATCGCGTAGCCCGCCACCATCGCGATCACCGGCTTGGGCGTGCGCCGGATCTGTACCTGCAGGTCGAGCACGTTAAGCCGCCCGACGCCGCGATCGTCGACGTAGCCGTCGTCGCCGCGGATCTTCTGGTCGCCGCCGGAGCAGAACGCCTTGTCTCCGGCGCCGGTGAGAATGATCACACCGATGTCGGCGGCGTCCCGCGCGACGTTGAACGCGTGCGAAAGCTCGAAGAGCGTGGTCGGCCGGAACGCGTTCCTTACTTCGGGCCGGTTGATGGTGATCTTCGCGATGCCGTCGGCGGTGTCGTAAAGGATGTCGGAGTAGTCCTTTCCAGGTTCCGGGCCGGACCGCTTCCATTCGATCACTCGTAACCTCCTCATTCCGGGTTCTAACCTTAACGATCGTGAGCATGCGCTCCCTGCACGCGGTCCTGGTCGAGCGGGCCACCCCACGCCTGGTCGAGTTGCTCGCGGCGGCGCTCGACGGTACCGGGCCGGCGATCGCGCCGCTGGACGCCAGGCTGCCCGCGGCCCGGCTGGACGACCTGCTCGCCGCGCTCGCCCCGGCGACGATCGAGGATCCCGGGGGTGTTACCACGGCTCGTTCGGGAGAAAAAAGGGGCGTCGCCGACAGTACGGCGGTCGTCGTCGGCACCTCCGGGTCCACCGGAGCGCCGAAGGGGGTTGAGCTGAGCGCTGCCGCGCTGCTGCACTCGGCGCGGGCCTCGCTCGCCCGGCTCGGCGCCAGGCCGGGCGAGCGCTGGCTGTGCTGCCTGCCGGCCGCGTACATCCCCGCTATCCAGGTCCTGGTGCGCTCGCTGGTCAGCGGCACCGACGCGGTGCTGGCGGACCGGGCCGACGCGCAGACGGTCCGCGGCAGCGGCTGCGCGCATGTTTCGCTGGTGCCGACCCAGCTCCACAGGCTGCTCGGCGGCGGTACCGATATATCGACACCGCTCGCGGGATTCCGCTCGGTACTACTCGGCGGGGCCGCGGCGCCGCCGGGCCTGCTGGACGCCGCCCGGGCCGCGCGGGTCCCGGTGGTGACGACCTACGGCATGACCGAGACCTGCGGCGGCTGCGTGTACGACGGCTTCCCGCTGGACGGGGTGCGGGTGGAGATCCGCGACGATGCCGTGCGTGACGGCAGCGGGCGCATCTGGATCGGGGGTCCCGTGTTGTTCTCCGGGTACCGCGACAGGCGGCAGGGACCGGACGATGGCTGGTTCCGGACCGGGGACCTGGGGCGCATCGACGCCTCGGGGCGGCTGGTCGTGCGCGGCCGCGCCGACGACGTCATCAACACCGGCGGGTACAAGGTGGTGCCCGCGGAGGTGGCGGGGGCCCTGCAGGCGTGCCCCGGCGTCAGCGACGCGGCGGTGATCGGCCTGCCGGACCGGGAATGGGGCGAACGGGTCGTCGCGGTCGTGGTGCCGGCCGACCCGGCCGACCCGCCGGGGCTCGAATTGCTCCGTCTGCATGTGCGAGAGCGCTTGCCGCGTTACGCTGCTCCGAGCAAGATCGTGATCGTCGACACAGTTCCGACGCTCTCCAGCGGGAAGCATGACATCGCCCGGCTCAGGCGAGAACTGCTACGGCGGGAACAAACTGAGACGGAGAGCGTTACTTAATAGTGCCCGGACAATGTGCCCCGCTGATGACTGCGCGGGGAATCGAGGGGTACTTGGTGGAAGCCCGTGAACGACGTGTGGATTGCGTGCGTATCTAGGAGGAGGGAGGTGTCTCATGCCGCGGATCGCCATGGCGACTTCACCGGTCGCCGTACCGGATGAAGAGGCGAGCACGACCCGTGTGGACGATCTGGTCCAGCTCGGGCGTAGTCAGGGTCACCTGTCTCTTGCGGAGCTGAGGAACGCCTTTGACCAGGCAGGCCTGACGCCTGCCGAGGGACGGTCCATCCTGCGCGAGCTGGCCGAATCCGGCGTGAGGCTGGCCGACGAGCTGGCCGAGGCCGGCAAGGGCCGCCCGGTACGCTCGGCCACCGGCACGGCGCGCGCCGCCAAGGATGCGGACGGCACCGATCCCGGCCTGGGTGACGCCGACATCGACCTGGAGCCGATCTCCGACGCCGACGTGGTGAGCCTCGAGGCGGAGGCTGCCGCGCTCGCCGAGGCCGACCTCGATGACCAGACGCCCGCCATGGGCGACTCGGTGCACACCTACCTCAAGTCCATCGGCCGCACCAGCCTGCTCACCGCCGAGCAGGAGGTGGACCTGGCCAAGCGGATCGAGGCCGGCCTGTTCGCCGAGCACAAGCTGGAAACCATCGCTGACCTGGACGAGAGCCTCCGGCGTGAGCTCGAGCTGGTCGCCGAGGACGGGCGCCGGGCCAAGGCGCACATGCTCGAGGCCAACCTGCGCCTGGTGGTGTCGGTGGCCAAGAAGTACAGCGACCGGGGCCTGTCGCTGCTGGACGTGGTGCAGGAAGGCAACCTGGGCCTGATCCGCGCGGTCGAGAAGTTCGACTACACCAAGGGCTACAAGTTCTCCACCTACGCCATGTGGTGGATCCGGCAGGCCATCCAGCGCGGTTTCGCTGACTCGGCGCGGACGATCCGGCTGCCGGTGCACGTGCTCGAGATGCTCAGCAAGCTGAGCCGGGTCGAGCGGGACATGCACCAGCGCCTGGGCCGTGAGCCGACCCCGGAGGAGCTCGCCGTCGAGCTCGACCGGACGCCGGACCAGATCGAGGAGCTGCTGCGCACCAGCCGGCAGCCGATCAGCCTGGATTCCACGATCGGCGAGGACGGCGAGACCAGCATCGGCGACCTGATCGAGGACGTGGACGCGCCCGAGGCCTCCGAGCTGGTCGACCGTCAGCTGATGGCCGAGCAGCTGCGTTCGGCGCTTGACGCGCTGACGCCGCGCGAGGCGACGATCATGGCGATGCGGTTCGGGCTGTATGACGGCAACCCGCACACGCTCGACGAGATCGGCCGTGCGCTCGGCCTGACCCGCGAGCGGATCAGGCAACTCGAGAAGCAGTCGCTGTCCAAGCTGCGTCACCCGAGCCGCGCGCAGCCGCTGCTCGACTTCGCCAGCTAGTCCACCCAATTCTTGCCTCCCGACCACGTGCCGGGCCCGACCTCCCGCCGGGCCCGGCACTCGGCTTTTCTGAGCCGGGCTAACGGCGGGTGAGCCGCATCGGCAGGCCGCGGCCGGGCCGCAGCGTGACGTTCGCCACCGGCTTCGGGAGGCCGGCGGCGGTCAGCTCCAGCCGGTACCGCTGGGTGATGGCGGCCAGAACCAGCGCGGTCTCCAGCTCGGCGAACGACCGGCCGACGCACGCCCGGCGGCCTGCACCGAAGGGGATATAGGAGTAACGGGGCCGTTCGGCTCCGGGTGGCCTGGTCACGGCGGTCTGATTGACCTGGTCGGCGGGCAGGAAGCGGGCCGGATCGAAGCCGGCCGGGTCCGGCCAGAACTCCGGATGCCGGTGGATGAGATAGGGCGAGACCGTCACCAGGCTGCCTGCCGGGACATCGACCCCAGCCACGTTGTCGTCACCGACGGCATTGCGCTCGATGGTCCAGGCGGGCGGGTAGAGCCGCATCGCCTCGCTGATCACCGAGGCCGTCCAGGGCAGCCTGGCCACGTCGGCGGCCTCAGGTTCGCGGCCGCCGAGCACCCAGTCCACCTCCTCTTCGAGCCTGGCCCGGGCGGCCGGAAAGGCGGACAGCAGCGCCAGCGTCCAGGACAGCGCGTTCGCGCTGGTCTCATGGCCGGCGGTCAGGAACGTGGCGACCTCGGCGCCGACCTCCTCATCGGTCAGCGGGGCGCCGTCTTCGGCCCGCGCGGTCACCAGTATGTCGAGCAGGTCACGCCGCGCGGCGGGCGGGTCGGCGGCGGCGCTTTCCGCCGAGCCGAGTTCCCGGCGCCGCTCGGCAATGAGCCGCTGGACCAGCCCGTCGATACCGTCGGAGGTGCGGCCGAGGAGCGTGGCGGTCGCCTTGACCGCGCGCGCCGAGCGAGGGCCCCAGGGTATCGACAGCAGGCCGGCGGCCAGCGCGACCCGCTGAGCCGCGGCCACGCTGCGCCGCACCTGCTCGGCGTCGCCGGTCAGGTCCGCGCCGAACAGGGCGTGGCCCGCGATGTCGAGCGTCAGCGCGCTCAGCCGCTCGGCCATGTCGAGGCGCGCACCGTCAGGCAGCCTGGCCCAGCTGCTGAGCATGCGGCGGGCCGCATCGGTGACGGCAGGCCCGAAGGTCGCCACTTCACGCCGGGAGAACGCCGACTGCACGAGCCGGCGGTGCCGCCGCCAGGTCTCGCCCTCGCTGGTGAGCAGCCCGTCGCCGATCAGCGCGCGAATCCCTTTAATGGTGAACGGCTTGACGTAGTTGTCCTGATGAGTGACCAGCACGTGCTCGGCGTACTCGGGCCGGCTGAGCAGGAACCTTGGGCTGAGCGGCCCCATCGGGACCCGCACCGTGTCGCCGTACCTGGTGAAGACTCCGATATACCCGTCGAGCGGGCTGCGCGCTACCGACGCGAGGACGACGGCTGATGCGCGGCCGCTGGGACCGGCGACGGCGGCGGGGAAACTGGCGCCGCGACCTGGCACCGCGGCGAGCCCAGATGGTCTGGCCATAACCCTTATCTCCCGCGAGGCGGCGTAGCTTCGAGTATATGGGCGGAGTGACGACGCCGAGACGGCGAGTACTCCGAGTACCCGTCAGCGGCGTGGCCGGGTTCTTGCGCGGCGCCACCATGAGCGTCAACGCCGGCGCAGAACGGGTGAGCCGCGGTTCTTTAGCCGGCCGGGGGCTGGCTCGGGGCCGTAGCGGGCTGATAAAGGTCGATGCCGTCCTCGGAGACCTCGTGGGCCAGCTGGCCGCGGAGCGCCAGCACCGCCAGGTGCGCGCCGGTCTCGTTGACGGCTAGGAACTGGCTGATCGGGTCCAGCTCACTGAACAGGCGCTGCCGCCGGGTCCACTTGAGGGCCTTGGCCACCTCATAGGGCGTGGCGTGGCCGGCCAGTGTGGCCTGGTGGATCTCTGCGAGACGAAGGTCATGGTGGGCGAGCAGCTCGTTTACCCGGTCATGGGTACTGCCGGTGACCGGGCCGTGGGCGGGCAGCAGCCGGGCATCCGGCAGCGCGAGCATCCGCCGCAGCGACCTCATGTAATCGCGCAGAGCCAACCGACGCGGCGCGGCCTCGAACCCGATCGAGGGGGTGATGTGCGGCAGCACATGGTCGCCCGCGAACAAGATCTTGGCGGCGGCGTCATGGAAGACGACGTGGCCGCGGGTGTGACCGGGCGTGTGCAACGCCCGGAGCGTCCGCGAGCGCAGGTCCAGGCTGGCGCCGTCGGCCAGCCAGCGGTCGGGGTCCTCCCAGCTCCTGAACCTGGGCATGCCCTGGCGATCCTGGCGTTCGGAGGCGGCCAAGGCGGCGGCCAGCTCGGCCGCGCCCAGCCGGTGCAGGTCCCCGCCGAAGATCCGGCCGCCGCGGTCGCGCAGCATGTCGTTGATCGCGATCAGGTTGGCCCGCTCGCCTTCGCCCAAGGCGATCAGGTTCTGCAGGGTCCGGCGCAGCTCGACCGCCAGAGAATAGTGATCGATGTGGATGTGGGTGACGAAGAAATTGCGGATATCGCCGAGCTCGTAGCCGATCTGCCGGAGTCCTTCGGTAAGCCTGTCCCTCGCCTGGACCAAGGCGATGCCGGCGTCGATCAGGTCGACTCCCTCGGCGTCGGTGATCGCGTAGACGTTGACCGCTTTCAGCCCGTCCATCGGCAACGGAAGCGGAATCCGGTACACGCCCCCGCCGAGATCCTCGACCCCCGGCTCGGTCCACGCGTGCCGGTTATCGCGGACATCGCTCACCGTGTCATTGACCCTTCGTTCCGGCGGTCCCTGCCGGGACCCGAACCCCCGGCCCTTACTACTGCTAAGTAACCATATCGGAGGGCCGAGTCTTTCCCGCTTTCCAGATGGTAGGTCCAGCCGGGAAGGTGCCGTCCGCCCGGGTCAGCATCAGCAGGCACCGCTCGATGCCGAGCTCGAAAACCGCTTCCTCGTCGAAGCCCGACCACACCTTCCCGTCCCGCTCGGCCAGGACCTGCCTGCGGACCGCGCCGGCGACCGCGGTTCCGGTGACCTCGATGGCCCGGCCGGTGATCGCGAAACCGTCGTCCTGGCTGGGCGGTGGACAGGTCTCGCTGTGCAGCGCGTAGCGCCCGTCCCGCCGGAGGTCCTGCTGCTTGGGACCCGAGACGATGAGCAGGTGCAGTCCGGCCGGGCCGATGACCGGGCACACCGGGTGCACTCGCGGGCCGCCGCCGGGCCGGACGGTGGCCAGGAACGCCAGGCCGATGCCGACCTGGTAAAGCTGCCTGCGGCCGGCCGCCGCCAGGGCAGGCTCGGCTCGCTCGAACTCGGTCCAGGTGATCATCTCGCGGACGTTACCCTGGCATCGCTGACACCTGATGTCAGCGATTCGGTCTAGGCTTGTCCGGTGCGCGCCGACCGGCTGCTGTCCCTGGTCCTGCTGTTGCAGGCGCGCGGCAACCTGACGGCCCGGGTTCTCGCGGCCGAGCTCGAGGTATCGGTCCGGACGGTCTACCGCGACCTCGAGGCGCTGGCCGCGGCCGGCGTACCGGTCGTCACCGAGTCCGGACCGGGCGGCGGGTGCAGCCTCATGGAGGGCTACCGGTTCCCGCTGCGCGGGCTGCGTCCTGACGAGGCCGAGGCGCTGCTCGTCCTGGGCGTGCCCGGCGTCTTGCGCGAGCTCGGGCTGGACCGCGCGCTGGACGCGGCGCAGCGTCGGATCCGGCTCACGGCCGGGCTGACGCGCGAGGCAGGACCCGGCCCAGAAGCGCGCGGCGCGGCGCTCGTGCATCTCGACATGCCGCGCTGGTTCGGTACTCACGAGGAGGTCCCGTGCCTGCGCGACCTGGCCAGCGCGCTGCGGCTGCGCAGGCGAGTGGTGATCAGGTACGGCCAGCCCGCGGGCCGCGGCGGCCAGCACCGCGACGAGGAACCTCGCGTGGTCGGGCCGCTGGGCTTGGTGAACAAGGCGGGAACGTGGTACCTGGTGGCGTCGCCCCTGCACGCCGCGGGCCCGCCGGGTCCCCGGGTCTTCCGGGCCGCGCGGATCACCTCGGCCCGTGTCCTGGCTGAGCCTTTCGAGCGCCCGGACGGCTTTGAGCTCGCCGATTTCTGGTCGCGATGGTCAGCCGAGTTCGCGGCGAGCCGCCCCCGGATCCAGGTCACGCTCAGGGCGTCGCCCGCGGCGCTGGCGGTCTTCCCCGAGATCTTCGGCCAAGCGGCCGGACCGGCCCTCGAGGCGGCGCTGCCGGCCGGCGAGGACGGCTGGCGGGTCGTGACGCTTTCCTTCGAACACGAACTGGCCGCCGCTTACCGCCTGGCCGGCTTCGGCGACCGAGTCGAGGTCCTGACCCCGTCCTCGGTCCGCGCCAGGCTGGTGACCACCGCGCGGGAGATCCTGGGCTGCTACCCGGCCGGGACTGAGGCTCGCCCCGGGTGAGCGGTACATCCTGGCGCCAGTTCGGACGGGGCCAGCTCAGGACGGGGGCCAGCTCAGGACGGGGCCCAGCTCAGGACGGGGGCCAGCTCAGGACGGGGCTAGCTCAGGACGGGGCTAGCTCAGGACGGGGCCAGCTCGGCGCGGGGGTGCGGCAGCCACGGCAGGCGGTCGGAGGCGGCCACCGCGGCGACTACGCCCGCCGTGCACGCGGCCAGCGCGAGCTCGGGGATCGCCTTCGCCGCTAGGCCCAGCA
>JASIGD010000221.1 GCA_030045295.1 Streptosporangiaceae bacterium | reverse complement strand
CGGGAGAAGCTGTTCGCCGACCGGGCGATCACCGTCCCCGCGGACCTGGCCGCCTGGTGCCGCTCCCGGGAACAGGCCGGCTGTACGACGGTCCTGGTCAGCTGGGACGGCGTCACCCGCGGAGCGCTCGCCGTGACCGACACGGTCAAGCCCTCCGCCGCTCCGGCCGTCGCCGCCCTGCGCCGTCTCGGCCTGCGTCCGGTCCTGCTGACCGGGGACAACGCCGCCACCGCCGAGGCCGTGGCGGCCGCCGCCGACATCGACGAGGTCATCAGCGGCGCCCTCCCTGCGGCCAAATCGCAGGTCATCACGGACCTGCAGGCCGCCGGGCGTTCGGTCGCCATGGTCGGCGACGGCGTCAACGACGCCCCCGCCCTGGCCGCCGCCCAGCTCGGCCTGGCCCTCGGCTCCGGCACCGACGTCGCCATCGGCGCCGCCGACATGATCCTGCTCCGCGATGACCTCGAGGCCGTCCCGGACGCGATCAGGCTGGCCCGCGCCACGTTCCGGACCATCCGCCGCAACCTGGCCTGGGCCTTCTGCTACAACCTGCTGGCCCTCCCGCTGGCCGCCCTCGGCTTCCTCAACCCCCTGGTCGCCGCCGCCACCATGACCCTCTCCTCGGTCTTCGTCGTCTGGAACAGCCTGCGCTTGCGCCGGTTCTCCGCCGCGCGGACCCCGGATCGCCCGGCTCCCCAAGCACCGGCTCAGACCGTAATACCACTGGCCGTTCGGAATAATTGAAATTCTTTTTTACCGAACGGGCCGTGCTGCTTCAGCAGCGACAATCGAGCACGCCCGTCAGCCCGGGATGCGCACGGCGATCTCGCCGCCGAGCCGGAACCCGTCAGAAAGACCGAGGTTGTCCCCGCTCCAGAACCGGCCCGGGTCGTACCAGCCCGGCCCGTGGCCGCCGGGCAGCAGCCCCATGGCCTGGTAGGTCACCGCCAGTACCTGCGCGCAGTAGGCCGTCTCCGGGTCGGCGCCGCGGGCGTGGCGCCCGAGGGTCGGCACGCGGCCGGCCAGCCATCCCGAGGCGAGCCGGGCCGTGGAAGGGAACGGGGTGCCGTCCAGCCGCGCGATCGTCCGCAGCACGACGTCTTCCATCTCGTCCGGGATCGCGGGTTCGAGCTGACGCAGCCACGCCCGCTGGCCGTACCTGTTCGCCCAGACGACGACCGACTCGCGCAGGTCATTTAGCTGGACGCCGCGGTGGCGGGTCCCGCTCCACACGTCGGGCAGGGACCGGCCGAGCTCGGCGTGCCACATCAGCGGCGGCAGGTCCTCGATGGCCACCGACATGCCCACGTGGTTGACCGGGCTGTTCGTCATCACCTGGATCGCGCGGTCGGCCACCTTGTGCCCGCGGAACAGCCACACGTCACCCGTGCGGGCCAGATCCACCGCCTCGTCCAAGGTGATACTCGTGCTCGTCACGGTCTAACCTAAGCAGATGCGGTGGTACAAAGCGCTGGGACTGGCCGCCTTCGCGGGCGTGGCCGCCACCGGGGCGGTGATCATCCGCGACCAGCGGCGCCGCCGGGCCTACACCCCGGCCGAAGTCCGGGACCGGCTGCACGCCCGCCTGGCCGAAACGCCCGCAGACCGCCCGGCCCGGCCCGGTCCCGGTCCCGGTCCGGGGGCCTAGCCAGCCAGCTCCACCGGCAGGCCGAGGCGCTTGCCCAGCAGGTCCGCGCGTTCGCGATCCCGGGCGGCGAACCCGCCCTCGGCCCGGGCGAAACCGACGTGGTGCAACGCGCCGCCCAGCGGCAGGCCGTCCTCGTGCACCAGCCGGATCCGCTTGCCGCCGGGCCAGCTCAGCTCGGCCGTCCCGGTGCCGGCGGCTTCGAGCCGGCCGTCCAGGACGTCCCGGAACAGCCGCGTCGCGCCGTCGAGGTCATCGACGTGATGCTCGATCAGGTCGAAACGGGTCGGCGGGCCCGGCTCCGGGAGCTCCCGCGGCGGCGAGGACGACGGCGGCGATCCGCCCTGCTGAGCGACCTGGATGACGATCCCATGAGCGCTGCGCGGGTGCAGGAAGGCCTCCCTCCAGTACGGGTTGGCCAGGTCGACGCCGACGGGCTCGATGCCGAACGCGCGGATCCGGGCCAGCGCGTCCTCGATGTCGGTGACCAGGAAATTGAAGTGGTGCGGGCCTGCGCCGCGGCCGGCCAGGAAGCGGTCGAGGAACGCCGCATCCGGGCCGCCGGTAGGCGTCAGCAGCTCGATTTTCGGGCCCGCGGCGAACGCCAGCTGGCCCCACCAGTACCCGGGGGAGTCGGCGCCGTAGGCCCACGTGCCGCCCAGCACGCTGCCGAACAGGTCCCAGCCGTCGGTCAGGGTCGGCGCGGCGATGGCGAGATGATCGAGGACGGCGGTCATGGGACCTCACGTTATCTGGCGCCGCGCAGTACCGCGGCCGGCCGTCGACCCGGCTAGACGGTCAGCGCCTGCGCCGACACCGCCGTGCGCGGCAGCAGCATGGACAAGATCGCGCAGAGCGCGAACGCGCCCACTGCGTAAGGCGCGGTGTGCACGATCGCGGCCTCGAACGAGTGGCCGTTCAGGTAGCTGAAGAACACCGTGCCGAGCAGCGCCACGCCCACCGCACCGCCGAGCTGCTGCGCTGTGCTGAACAACCCCGAAGCTCCGCCGGCCGCCTCGACCGGCACCGCCGCCAGGACCACGTTGACCAGCGGGATGATCAGCAGGGCCAGGCCCGCGCCCGCCACCACGAGCCCGGGCACGACCGGCCACGGGCTGCCGTTCACCCCGACGTGCGGAGCCGCCAGCGAGACGCCCGTGATGCCGGCCGCCATCAGTACCCCGCCGATGGCCAGCACGCTGCGGCCATGGCGCTGCGCCAGCGGCACTGCCGCCGGCGCCCCGATGAAGCTGCCGACGCTGAACGCGACCGCGGTCAGCCCCGCCTTCAGCGGCGAGAAGTCCTCGCCGGCCTGCAGCCACAGCGCGAAGGACAGGAAGAAGCCCTGCATGCCCGCTGCGAAGGCCAGCTGCACGCCCAACCCGGCCGCGAACGCCGGCACCCGGAACAGCCCCACCCGCAGCAGCGGCGCGGTGTTGCCGTCCCGCCGCCCGGCCCGCCGGGCCTCCAGCAGCCCCAGCGTCACCAGCCCGGCCACCCCGGCCGTGAGCAGCACCCACACCCAGGTCGGCCAGCCGAGCTGCTGCCCCTCCAGCAGCGGGTACACGATCGCGATCAGCGACCCGGCCAGCACCACCGCGCCCGGCACGTCTGGCCGCCGCGCGCCCGGATCCCGGGTCTCGGGCACGAACCGCAGCCCGGCGATCAGCGCGCAGGCCGCCACCGGCACGTTGACGAAGAACACCGCGCGCCAGCTCCACCCGAACAGGTTCGCGTCGGTCAGCAGCCCGCCGAGCACCAGCCCGACCGCCGAGGCGAAGCCCAGCATCGCGCCGTAGAGGCTGAACGCCTTGCCGCGCTCGGCCCCGGCGAAGACCGCGCGGAACGTGGCCAGCACCTGCGGCGCCATCGCCGCGGCGGCGGTCCCCTGCACCACCCGGGCCGCGATCAGCTCCGCCCCGGATCCGGACAGTCCCGCCGCCAGGCTGGCCAGCCCGAAGACGGCCGCCCCGGCCAGGAACACCCGCTTGCGCCCGTACCGGTCGCCCAGGTTCCCCGCGATGATCAGGGCGGCCGCGAACGCCAGCATGTACCCCGACACCACCCACTCCAGCTGGGTGGCGCTGGCGTGCAGGTCACGCCGGATGGTCGGCAGCGCCACGTTGACGATCGTCACGTCGATCATGTCCATGAGCGCCCCGACGACCATCACGATCGCCGCGAGCCATCGCCGCGGGTACCCGGCTGCCGCGCCCGGCCGCCTCGTCACGGCCACTTGACTCGTCGTCACGCCCAGGCTCCTTCGAACGAAGTTCGTTCTCGAACGTCGTTCTATCATGGACCATCGATCGAGTCAAACGCTGTTCGAGTCTGGTACAGTGTTAAAGAGCGCGCGCTCGCACGGAGGTCCCATGCCGAACAATCCCGCAGACTCCTCGGCAGCCGATCCCTCCGGTCTTTCCGGTCTCTCCGACCGCGGCCCGGACATCCCCCCGCCGCCCTGGCAGCGCGCCCCCGACCGCTCAGCCCGGCGCCGCCGCGAGCCGATCAGCCGCGACGCCATCGTCGCCGCCGCGCTCGACCTGCTCGACCGCGAGGGTCTGACGGCCCTGAGCATGCGCCGTCTGGCCGACGAACTCGGCACCGGCGCCGCCTCCCTGTACTGGCACGTCGGCAGCAAGGACGGCCTGCTGGACCTCGTCTTCGATGAGGTCATCGGCGAGGGCAAAGTCCCCGACCCCGATCCCGACCGGTGGCAGGACCAGCTCAAGCAGGTCGCCCGCGACCAGCGCGCCGCCAGCCTGCGCCACCCCTGGCTCGTCCGCGTCTCCATCGGCCGTATCCCGATGGGCCCCAACGCCTTGCGCTACTCCGAGCGCATCCTGGCCATCCTGCGCGCCGGCGGCCTTCCCCCGCACCTGGCCGTGCAGGGTTACCTGCTGCTCATCGCCACCATCAACGGCTTCACCATCGACGAAACCGGCGTCGACGACAGCGCCGACCCGGCCGCCAACACCTCGCTCACCGACCCCGAAAGCCGTCAGCGGGCCGCCGCGGTAGCTCGCGACTACATCGCCTCGCTCCCCGTCGCCCAGTTCCCCACCATGACCGCGCTGGCCGACGAGTTCGCCCTGGCCGATCCCGACGAGCGCTTCGACCTTCTCATCGACATCTTCATAGACGGCCTGTCCCGCCACGCTGTTTCGTCTCCGGCCGGGCCTTCTCCCGGCTCGGCCGGCCAGCCCGGCGTGCCGTGAGGCGGTCCGTGGTCTCGAAGGGGATCTGCTGGTAAGGGCGAGGCAGGTCGGCGCCCCGGACGGTCCGCAGCCGGCACCGGCCATCAAGCCGGCGGCGGCGCGGCCAGCGCGGGCAGGCTCACGCAGCTCGGCGGCGGAGGCGAGGTCAGGGTGGCTCCCGAGAGCGTGCCGTGCGCGGTGGTCTCCACGCCGACCACGAGGATGTCCCCGGGCGGGATGCCCTGCGCCTGCACGGTGATGGACCCGCCGCGCGAGATGCCCGTCTGGATCATGACTCCCCGCGGCGGCACGGCACCCGGGAGCGAGTGAAGGCTCGGGCAGCCCGGCTGGACCGGCACGACGACCACCTGCTGGTCGCCGAGCTGCCGGAGCCGGGCATTGGCCGCCGCTATCCCGGAGCTCTGGTAAACCGCGAGCGTGACCGTGCCGTCGGGATTCTTCGTTACCGCGTAG
>JASIGD010000220.1 GCA_030045295.1 Streptosporangiaceae bacterium | reverse complement strand
ACCACGACCAAGCCGACCGCGAGCGCGAACGCCGCGGCCGGCCTGCGGGCCGACACGCTCAGACCCCGGCGTGCAGCCGACCGCGCTGCCGTACTCCGCTACGGCGCATCCTCAGCCCGCCAGCCAGGGCGAGCAGCGATCCGGCTCCGATGACCGCGAGCCACGGTGCCGGCGAGCCCGGTCCATGCGACGCGGTGCCGCCGAATCCCGTCCCGGCGCCGCCGACCGGGGGTTGGCCGCTTCCCGCCGCATCTTCCAGGTTGACGACCTCCAGACCGTTGGCTCCGTCCAGGACCACCAGCGTGTGGACGGTGCCGGCGAGAAGCGTGGCGGTTGAGGTGGCGTTTCCGCCGGCTGAGCTCACCGTCACGGTCTCGGTGCCTGGCGTGACGGTCTGGTAAGAACTCACGTCCGAGAATTTCAGGTTGCTCGCGAGTACGGTCGACCCGAAGCTCACCGTGACAACTTGCTGTTTCAGGGAGGCCTGGATCACCCGCACCCGGGCCTGTCCCGTCGGCGTGGTGAGCTCGTCGTCCAGGACCTGCAGCCGCAGGCCCGATTCGGGACCCATGCCAGCCACCGTGTAGGCATGACCGGCCTTGATCGTCACGCTGGTCGACAGGACGGGCTGGCTCGTCGGTGAGGCGCCTGCGGCGCGCATGGCGACGCTGTAGTCGCCCGCGGCGACCGATTCATACGGCGAGACGGTCCCGTACGCCACATGGTGGAGCACGATCTGCGCGTTGGAATTGCCGAACGAGTACAGGTACACGTCGACGGCAGGTGTGTTCGGTGACAGGTGGGCGAGCCTGATCCAGCCCGTGTCCGCTGTGGCCGATGCGAACGCCGCCGTGGCGGCGGGGATGCCCAGCAGCAGGGCCGACGCGGCCAGCAGCATGAGCAGTCGTCTAGTCATTGCCCGGAGCTTCATGACCCCTCCCTCTAAACCGCCCGCTAAATCGCTAGGATCCTCCCAATCCCAATGGACCCGGGGCGTCGAACTGCACGATGACTACGGATTGGCCGCTCACGCTCTTGCCTAGCTGATGGACTGCGGACAGGTACGGGGTCCGCTGGGCAGCTAGGAACGCGAGCATCGCCGACAGGCCATCGGGCGTGGTGGTACCGATTTCAGCGCCACGTAGCGGGACCGTCGAACTCGCACCTGGCGACGAATCATCGAAGATTACCAGTTGTACAGGCATTTTGTGCGCAAGCGCCGAAAGCGTTACCAGCAGGCGCGGGTCGACGTTACCGGCCAAGAGAGCAGTGCGGGCTTGCGTCGAAACCCGGACGTTCTTGTTGTTGAGCAGCTGTTTACCCGCGGCGATACGGCCGCTGCGATCCGGTGCGAGCGAATTATCGAAAGCAGCGGCTCCGCCTGGCACGACGTAGCGGACATCGATCCGCTCGGCGCCCGTGCCGAAGCTAGCGATCAGCTGCGGCGCGTAAACAGAAGCCAGACGAGAACCGAACTGGTTCCGAACGGCCGGCGTCGCGATTACCACTGCCGAATTCAGCGGGTCCGGGGTTGTCGGCTGCAACACGTACAGGCTCGCCGCCGGCACCCTGGCCGCCTCTAGTGCCGCGCACATCTCGGGGTCACACCCGATGACCGTGCCGGGAAGCACCTGCTGAGCGATCCATGCCGCCGTTTGACCGCGGTTGGCTGCGGCAATCTGCAGCAGATTCACGCTCGGAGCCGCGCTCGCGGCCGCGTCGCTCGCAGCCGTCGAGGGCGACTTTTGCTGCCCAGCGTGAGTAAACGCCAGGGTCACCAGCGCGCCGAGCGCCATGGCGGCAAGCGCGCTCAGCAGGAGCACACCGCGATGACGCCGAGTCGTACGCTTGTCGCCGCGGCCGTGTCTTTCGAGCCACAGACGGACCGTCGTAGCCGCGACCGTCGGCCACGACGGGTCCAGCCGCCGAGTATCGCGCGCTGCCTGCTCGCCCATGTCCGCTCCCCCACAACCCCACGAGCCCCGCGGGGTTGGCTACCCAGAGCTGTTCGATCCTACGCCGTCGCAGATTTCATCCAATACAACCATTTATTGCTCTCTACGTCGCGAAGTTCGCGATCATGAACGTGCACGACCACGGTGCGCTTTTTCGCCTTATTGGCGGCAGGCCGCAGATCACGACTCAGCACTGATGTGCCTGCTGATCGGTGGCTGTTCCGCACATAGGCTGCGACCGTGCTCGATTACGACCGCGAAGCCGCGCGCTATGACGCAACCAGGGGCGGCGACGCCCGGGCCGGTGCCGCCGCCGACGCGATCGAAACCCTGCTCATCGTAGCCACGGGTGGATCTTCGGCTGCCCTGACCAGCTTCGCCGACGTAGCCTGCGGAACCGGGATCGTCACCGTGCGGCTGCCCCGGCCCGGCCGCTCGGTCGCAGGCATCGACCGGTCAGCCGGAATGGCCGCCGTCGCGGCGACCCGCCTGCCAGGCCGGATCATGCTCGGCGACGCGGGCCGCCTGCCGCTGGCGACCGGATCAGCCCATGTGGTGACGATGGTGTGGCTGCTGCATCTGCTGAACCGCGCCGATTCCGCCTCGACGCTGGCCGAGGCCGGGCGCGTGCTGAGTCCGGGCGGCCTGCTGATCACCACGGTCGGCAAGAACGACGCCGCTTACGACGCGGCCGACGACGCCGCGGCCATCGTCAGACCGGTCCGGGCCAGGTTCGATCCCGGCCAGACCGACAGCCTGGACCGGGTCCTTGAAATCGGCCGGCGACATGGCCTGGACCTGGCCGGGCAAACCACCTTCAGCGGCATCGACCAGGGTCTGAGCCCGCGCCAGTGGCGCAAGCAGCTGCGGCGGGAGCCGAAGGGCTGGGCAGCTTCTGCTGGCCCGGAGCGTCTCGACGCGCTGTGCGCGGCGCTCGAGACCTTGCCCGACCAGGACCGTCCGCGGGCCGATCCCGTCTACCAGCTAGCCGCGCTGCGCAAGCAAAGCGCGTGTTAGTTCGTGCTCTAGCCGCTTACGTTTGCCCGCTGACCAGAACTACGCGGCGTCGAGGCCGAGCCTCGCCTGGAATACCGGGAATGCGGCCAGCTGGTTCTTCAGGCCGGGCACCCGCCTTAGCACGCCGAGTAGCCGGTCGCCGCGTGCTTGCGGGACCTCGTGCAAGTCCGTCAGGCCGGGCAGCTCACGGAGTTGGCGCAACTCATCGGGGTCCACGGTCCAGGTCCAGTCCGGCGGGCGGTACCCGGCTGGCAGTGGGTTACGCCGCCGGACCTCCTGCAGATGCGCGGTCACCGCGTCGAACAGCAGCCACGCACCGGGCACCAGGCGAGCCCAGGCGGCGAGCATGCGGTGCACCTCGTCCGGCTCGAAGTACGGCAGCAGGCCCTGGGCAGTGATGATCACGGGCCGTTCCTGGTCGATCTGGGCAGTCCACTCCGTGTCGGCCACGGAACCCGTCAGCGTCCGGTTGCGCGGGCCGTCGGGGAGCACCTCGTGCCGCACCGCCACCACCTCGCGCAGGTCGAGGGTGAGCCAGCGCAGCCGCCCGTCATCCACCCGCCAGAACTGAGTCTCGAACCCCTCCCCGAGCGCCACCACGGTAGCGTCTGGGGCGGCCGCCAGCACCCGGCGAAGGGCGGCATCGATGGTGCGCACACGCAGCGCATGCAACCTCGCCGCCAAGCCAGCGTAGGACACGTCGAACCGCTCAAAGGGGTAGTCCAGCCGGTTGAGCGCTTCGACCGCGCGCGGGTCGACCAGGTACCCGGCGCGCGCCGCGGACGCACGCTGGTACAGGTTCCACAGCGCCGTCTCCGGCACACCCGTCAGTTCTACCTTCGCCAAAGGAGCGTCCATTCCCACGTTGCCCTTCTCGATCGTCAGCTGAGCCGGCGAGCATCGGCGGTGCCTGGGCCGATCCACTCGCCGGCGATGAGCCCGTCGTCCCGCAGCCGGATCGGCCGGGCGAACGGGGCGAACGTTAGCGGTCACGGCACTAGGTGCTCTGCCGGCGTTAGTCGGCGCTTGCGGGCGTTAGCCGGCGCTGGCCGGCGTCAGTCGGCCAGGGCATTTGTTTCGATGCCCCGAAGTGGCGGGCCGAGGCATCTTCCTGGGCCAGCCGGCGCAAGGCCATGATGACACGTTCGTGCAGGACCATGCCGACGATAGCGGACTCGGCGAGGGCGACCCGCGAATCCCCGGCCGAACGGTCTACGGCGGAAGGATCGCCAGCGGAAGGATCACCAGCGGAAGGGACGCCGACGGAAGCGGTGCTGGCCGAAAGGTCGCGGGCCGAAGGGTCAAGGCTGGCGACTTCGCTGGCGGCCAGGCCTGCCATCGCCTCGGCGTAGGTACGCAACCCAGGCCCGGGCGGCGCGGAGCCGGTACTGCGCAGCGCGGCTAGGGTCTGGGCCAGCAGCTTGCGAGCAGGCGCGTTCGGCGCGACGGTCCACCCCATGTCGACGATCAGGTCATCAACCTCGCGGC
>JASIGD010000219.1 GCA_030045295.1 Streptosporangiaceae bacterium | reverse complement strand
CCCGCCGGCCGTGCGGGCGGGACCGCCGAAACCCGCGCTGCCGAAGGCCGGGCCGCTGAAGGCCGAACCGCTCGACCCGTTCCTGCCGAGCGCGCCGGAATCGGCCGCGCCCAGGACGGCGCCGCCGACGCTTCCGGTCCGGTCCTCGTCGAGGCCGGCCGCGATGACCGTGACCCGGACCTCGTCCCCGAGGGCGTCGTCGATGACCGCGCCGAAGATGATGTTCGCGTCGACCGCGGCGGAGTTGGAAACGAGCTGAGCGGCCTCGTTGATCTCGAACAGGCCGAGGTCCGAACCACCCTGGATAGACAGCAGCACGCCGTGGGCGCCATCGATGCTCGCCTCGAGCAGCGGGCTCGAGATCGCCAGCTCAGCCGCGGCCACGGCCCGGTCATCGCCGCGCGAGGACCCGGTCCCCATCAGCGCGGAGCCCGCGCCCGACATCACCGATTTCACGTCGGCGAAGTCGAGGTTGATCAGCCCGGGGGTGGTGATGAGGTCGGTGATGCCCTGGACGCCAGAGAGCAGCACCTGGTCCGCGGCCTTGAACGCGTCGAGAACGCTCACGTGCCGGTCGGAGATCGACAGCAGGCGGTCGTTGGGGATGACGATCAGCGTGTCCACCTCGCTGCGCAGCTTGTCGATGCCGGCTTCGGCCTGCACGATGCGGCGCTTGCCCTCGAACCCGAACGGCCTGGTCACCACCCCGATCGTGAGCGCGCCGAGCGCTCGTGCCACGTTCGCGACCACGGGCGCGCCGCCGGTGCCGGTGCCGCCGCCCTCGCCGGCCGTGACGAACACCATGTCGGCGCCCTTGAGGACCTCCTCGATCTCCTCGCGGTGGTCCTCGGCGGCCTTGCAGCCGACATCGGGGTTTGCGCCCGCGCCGAGGCCCCGGGTGAGCTCGCGGCCGACGTCGAGCTTGACGTCGGCGTCGCTCATCAGCAGCGCCTGGGCGTCAGTATTGATCGCGATGAACTCGACGCCCTTGAGTCCCTCTTCGATCATGCGATTGACAGCGTTGACGCCGCCGCCGCCGATTCCGACGACCTTGATAACCGCCAGATAGTTCTGCGGTGATGCCACGAGGAGGGTACCTTTCCGCTCGTTTTATCTCTGCTAAGTCGGCGGGTATGTGTGCTTTTCGAATTCGTAAGCGCGACCCGCCGATTAGGGCTCTGCGCTTGGGAAACTCCGCCCCAGCGGCGGCGCGGAATTCACCGCCAGGGCATCGTCCGCCACCATCAGGTTTAACCTTCAGGTTAAGATTTAAAGTTTTTGCGGTCCCGTACGATTGATACGGACAGTAGGGTCGGAGCGCACCCGGGTCAACTAACCACGCAATAAACTGGCCAGCGTGTCGCGAAAACTGGCCAGCGTGTCGCGAAACTGGTCAGACGCCGCGGTTGGGCGGGCATTGCCGTTCTCTGGGTCATCGGCACGGATCAGCTTGTTACCGCCGTCCCGGGCGCGCTCACGTCGTAGTAGCGCGCGTGAGTCCGCATGAGAACCGCGAGCTCCTCCGCCTTCGCGGCGGCCCCGGTGGTACCGCCCCACAGCACCGTCACCCCGTCGGCCAGCCGCAGCGTCACCTGATCCGGGCCGGGCGCGGTCACCGACCGCACCGAGGAGCGCAGCCGGGCGGGCAGTTCGCCGAGCACGGCCGCTGACGCCTCGACGTCCGGGTCGTCACGCAGCGAGGTGACCGTAGCCGTGGTGAGATACAGCGGCAGGCGGCGGGGACGGCGGGCGGCCCACTGCACCAGCACGCCGTCGGCGTCGACGAGGTCGAACCCGCCGCCAGGCGCCGCGACGGCGAGCGCCGACGTCCTCTCCTTGACCGTGATGACCACCCGGTCCGGCCAGGACTTGGTGACCTGCACGCTTTGCACTTGCCTGATGGTCTCGACCCGCGCCGCGACCTGAGCGGTGTCCACCCGGATCAGCGGGGTGCCCGGCCGCACGCCGGCCACGGCCAGGACTTCGGCCTTCGGCACCAGGTGCGTCCCGGTCACGATGACGGAGCGGACCACGAACAGCCGGGAGCCGAGCAGCGCCCAGGCTATCCCGCCGGCGACGGCCAGCACGGCCAGGACGATGAGCAGCACGCGCCATCGGCGGCGCAGGCCGCGCAGGCGGCGCCGGGACCGAGGGGCAGGTGCCGGCGAGGCCGCGGCGGGGACGGGCGCCTCGGCAGGGGCGGGCGAGGCCGGGCCGCGAGAGGCTTCGCCGGCCTGGGACACGCCGCCGGACCCGCTCACTCGCGCCGTCTCCGGAGGGTCTCAACCAGCTGCGGACCGAGCAGCGTCACATCCCCGGCCCCCATGGTCAGCACCAGGTCGCCCGGTTCGGCGAGCCCGGCGATCACCGGCGCTACCTGCTCGCGGTGGGGCAGGAACCGCGCCCGCCCGCCCGGGACCGCGTCCGCGACGAGCAGGCCCGTCACACCGGGTTCCGGGTCCTCGCGCGCCGCGTACACCTCGAGCACGATCACCTCATCGGCGAGTCCGAGCGCCGTGCCGAACTGGCTGGCGAATATCCTCGTCCTACTGTACAGGTGCGGCTGGAAGATGGCGATGACCCGGCCGCCCGCCACGATGTCACGCGCGGCGCGCAGGTCGGCGGCGAGCTCGGTCGGGTGGTGCGCGTAGCTGTCAAGCACCCGCACCCCGTCCGCCTCGCCCTTGAGCTCCATCCGGCGTCGGGTGCCACGGTAGCCCGCGAGGGCGGCAGTCACGCGCGGCGGCGCGAAGCCGAGCTCGACGGCCGCGGCGAACGCGGCGGTCGCGTTCAGCGCGTTGTGGTGCCCGGGAACGTGCACGGTCATCTGGGCCAGAAGCTCGCCGAACGGGCTGTGGTCAGCGGCGACCGCGAAGCTGACCGCCATCCCCCGGGACTGGACATCGGCGAGCCGGTAATCGGCGCGCGGCGACTGGCCGTACCGCCGCACGCGCGCGGGGCCAGCGGATGCCAAGCGGGCCGCCACAGCCTCCGCGCCCGGGTCATCCGCGCAGCTCAGGACCATGCCGCTGACGCGGCCGCCGAACTTGGCGAACGCGTCGGTGATCTCCGCCAGGCTCGCGTAGTTGTCCAGGTGGTCGGCTTCCACGTTGGTGATGATCGCGACGTCGGGGGCCAGCAGGAGAAACGACCCGTCGCTCTCATCCGCCTCGGCGACGAAGTCCAGGCCGGCGCCGTCCTCCGCGCCGAGCCCGGTCTCGTTGAGAATGCCGCCGATGACGTACCCGGGGTCGGCGCCGCATTCGCGCAGTACCGTCGTGAGCATCGATGTGGTGGTGGTCTTCCCGTGGGTGCCGGCGACCGCGATCACCCGCCGCCCGGTCATGACCGAGGCCAGGGCGGCCGCCCGGTGCAGCACCCGCATCCCCCGCCGCGTCGCCTCGGTCAGTTCCGGATTATCCGGGCGGATCGCGCTGGACAGCACCAGCGTGTCCCCGGCGCCGAGGCCGCCCAGGTTGTCGGCCGAGTGCCCGACGTGCACGCGAGCACCCTGCGCCCGCAGGTCATCGAGCAGCGCCGAAGGCACGGCGTCGCTGCCGGACACCCGGATGCCCCTGGACAGCATGATCCGCGCTATCCCCGACATCCCGGCGCCGCCGATCCCGGTGAAGTGCACCTGCCCGAGGGTGACCGCGGGCACCGGTTCAGCGGGCGTGATCAGCGCTTTGATCCCCACCTCGACCCTCCACGATCTCGATGACCGCCTCGGCGAGCCAGCGGTCGGCGTCACCGCGACCCAGCGATGCGGCCGCCTCCGACATGTCCGCCACCTGGTCGATGTTGACGAGCACGGGCAGCAAGGTGTCCCGGATCCACTCGGGGGTCAGCTCGGCGTTGGACACCAGCATGCCGCCGCCGCGCTGGACGATCGGCAGCGCGTTGAGCCGCTGTTCGCCGTTCCCGATGGGCAGCGGCACGTAGGCGGCAGGCAAGCCGACGGCGGTGAGCTCGGCGCAGGTCATCGCGCCGCCCCGGCACAACGCGAAGTCCGCCGCCGCGTAGGCCAGGTCCATCCGGTCGATGTAGGGCGTGGCCACGTAGGGCACCCCGGTGGTCGCGACGGGAGCCTCGGCGCCGTTCCGCGGGCCGATGACGTGCAGCACCTGGACACCCGCGTCCCTGAGCCACTCGGCCGCGCCGAACACCGCGGTATTCAGCGCGCGTGCCCCCTGCGAGCCGCCGGTCACCAATAGCACGGGCAGGTCGGTCCGCAGGCCGAAATGCGCGCGGGCCTTGTCGCCCACCGCTAGCCGGTCGAGCTCGGCGATCTCGCGCCTGATCGGTATCCCGATGTATTTCCCGTGCCTGAGCTGGGTGTCCGGATGACCGGTGAAGACGTGCGTGGTGAACCTGGCGCCGAGCTTGTTGGCCAGTCCCGGCCTGGGGTTGGCCTCGTGGACGATGATCGGGACCCTGCGCCGCCTGGCCGCCAGGTAGGCGGGGGTCGCGACGTACCCGCCGAACCCGACGAGCACCTCGGCCCTGGTCCGGTCCAGGACCGCGGCGACCGCGTTGACCGCGCCCGCCAGCCGGCCGGGCACGGTGAGCAGCCTGGGCGTCACCGACCGGGGCATGGGCACCGCGGGGATGAGTTCCAGCGGGTACCCGCGCAGCGGGATCAGCCGGGTCTCCAGGCCGCGTTCGGTACCCAGGCAGGTCACTTCGGCGCCGGTGTCGGCGCGTCGCAGCGCGTCCGCCAGCGCGAGCGCTGGTTCAATGTGACCGGCGGACCCGCCGCCTGCGAGCAGTACCCTCATGTCTCGTCCCTGAACTGCCGCCGCTTAACCGTCGGCGCTTTGCCAGACCGAGCCAGCTTAGAACGCGCAGCGGCACGCCGGGGCCGCGTGCGGCCAAAGCCTCCTGGGCACCCGGCTCGTGCCGCGCGAACGACATCAGCATGCCGAGCGCGACCAGCGTCATCAGCAGGGACGACAGCCCCGCTGAGACGAGAGGCAGCGGCACGCCGGTGATCGGCACGATGCCGATCACCACGCCGATGTTGACCACGGCCTGCAGCACGATCCACGCGGTGATGCCGGTGGCCGCCAGGCGCGAGAACAAGTCGGTCACCCGGCGGGCGATACGGAGCCCGGCGAAGGCTAGCAGGCCGTACAGGAACGTCACGCACAGCGTGCCGATGAGGCCGAGTTCCTCGCCGAGGATGGCGAAGATGTAGTCGTCGGTCGATTCCGGTACCCAGCCCCATTTCTCCCGGCTGGCACCGAGGCCGACCCCGGTGATGCCGCCCGAGCCGAGCGCGTACTTGCCCTGGATGCTCTGCATGTAGGGGCCGGTGGGCCCGCCCTGCGGGTCGAGGAAGCCGAGGATGCGGTCCATCCGGTATTTCGACGAGACCATCATGAGCGCGACGGCGATGAAGATCAGGATCAGCATGCCGGCGAACACGCGCCCGGGCGCGCCGATGACCCACAGCAGGGTGAGGAAGATGAGCAGCAAAATGAACGTGGTGCCCAGGTCGTCGCCGGTCATGACCAGCAGGCACAGCACGGCGGTGCCCGGCAGGAACGGCACGAGCATATGCCGCCAGTCGGACAGCTGGCCCAGCCGGTCCTTGCGGGCGAGCAGGTCGGCGCCCCACACGACCAGGGCCAGCTTGGCGATCTCGGACGGCTGGATCTGCTGTCCGCCGAGGGAGATCCACCGGGCCGCGCCGTTTTGCGAGACGCCGACCCCGTGGATCAGCGTAAGGCCCAGCCCGACGATGGCCAGCGCGAGCAGCGGGTAGGCGAAGGCCCGGAACAGCCGGGGCGACGAGCGCGCGGCTATCCACATGAGCGGCACGCCGATGGCGGCGCCGAGCAGTTGCTTCTTGAAGTCGGTATAGGGCGACAGCCCCGCGTTCAGGTCGGCGACCGAGGCCGTGGACTGCACCATGACCAGGCCCAGCCCGAGCAGCAGCGTCGTGATGCCGAGCACCAGGTAGTAGGACGTAAGCGGCCGGTCGAGCAGGGCGCGCCACACGCCGATCTGATCGCGCACGCCGGCGAGGCTGCGCAGGGCCGCCCCGTCCTGGCCGGGCGAGGTCTGGTCCGCCTGGCCGTCACCATCCCCCGTGAACGACCGTTCGTCCACGCTCGCTCCCGGCGCATGGTGACGCATGACCCAAGTCTGTTAGTCCGTCAGCGGCAAGACCGGGACATCTGTCGCGTGTCGCCCGCCGATTTCGGCCGGCGCACGGGGTACCGCAGCCGGAGCGTGACAGGTACGCTGCGGTTACCTGCGCTGCCAGGGATGTGAACATGACCACGGGCACCCTTGCTATCGCCTCGGTGATCTCCGTGAGCCCGCAGAGCCCTTCGGGCCTCCCGGCCTGGCCACTCGCCATCGCGGCGTTGATCGCCTGGCTGCTCACCGCCAGTCTCGGCGGCTACATGCTGCGCACCTGGATCGTGCGGGGCGGCCTGCGCCGGCAGCGCGCGACCGGCGTAGGGGTGCCGCCGGTGTTGCTGTTCGGCCACGCCAGCGCCGCCCTGACCGGGCTGGCGGTCTGGGTCGTCTACCTGGCCAGCGGCTGGGTCCTGGTGGCCTGGTTCGGGGTGCTCCTGGTCGGGAGCGCTATCACCCTTGGCATCTGCATGGTCACCCTCTGGACTCCTTACCCGATCCGTTCCGGCGACCCGAAGGCCGAGGGGGAAACCGCGTTCACCGCGGTTCAGGGGTCCAGCCGGTTGAAGGACCCCGCCCGGCCGGACGTCGTGCCCGGCGCGGCCGGGCAGGGACCGCAGCCCGCGCCCGCCGAGCCTCCCGATGCGTTCACGGTCACCGACGAGATGATCGCCAGGCTGCTCGCGGAGCCGGTCCAGGTCAGGCGGCGGCGCAGGCTCCCGTTGCTCCCGCTCATTCCCGCCAGCCATGGTTTCGCCGCCATGGCCACCTTCTTGCTGGCCACGCTCGCCGCGCTCAGCGCGAGGTTAAACGCTCCGATTGGGCGATATGGAGCCTTATCGGGCAGGCTGGAACCATGGCAGAAACGCTGACGATGATGGCTGTGCACGCGCATCCCGACGACGAGGCCTCGAGCACCGGCGGCGTGCTCGCCACGTACGCCGCTCAGGGCGTCCGTACCGTGGTCGTGACCTGCACGAACGGCGAGTTCGGCGACGCCCAGGGCGGCGTCAAGCCCGGGCAGGACGGGCACGACGAGCGGGCCGTGGCCCGGCAGCGCCTGGCGGAGCTGCGCGAATCCTGCGCCATCTTGGGCGTCACGGACCTGGAAGTGCTCGGCTACCACGACTCCGGCATGCCCGACTGGGATTACAAGGACCGGCCGGACGCGTTCTGCAACATTCCGCGGGCGGAGGTGGCCGCCAGGATCTCCGCCCTGATCGAGCGGTACCGGCCGCAGGTACTGATCACCTACGACGACCAGGGCCCGTATCAGCACCCCGATCACGTGCACACGAGCCGCTGCGCGCAAGCGGCGTTCGCCGACACCGGCATCCCGGCCAAGCTCTACCTCAGCGCCATGCGCGGCAGCGACTGGCGGAAGATCTGGGAGGCGCTACGCGAACTCGGCGCGGAGGTACCGGACTTCGAAGACCCCGACCCGGAAAGTCAGCGGCGGGCGGCCGCCGCTGAGGCGCGCATCACCACCACCGTCGACATCCGGCAGGTCCTGGACCGCAAGCGCGACGCGCTGTTCGCGCACGGCAGCCAGATCTCCGAGTCCTGGTTCAGCAAGATCCCGCGGGACATCGCGGAGGCCACCTTCGGCCGCGAGCACTTCGTCCGGGCCAGCGACACCACCGGCGCGCCGCTGCCCGAAGACGATCTGTTCGCCGGCCTGCGCCCGCCGCGGGGTCAGGGGGCGCACGAAGTAGAGGGGGCCGCACGATGACCGCCGAGCCTTACGTCGCTTCCGCGACGGCGCTGGTGCAGCGGTACGCCGCCGCGTTCGCGTCCGCCGTGCCGGAGCATTGGGAGGACGACGGGTTCTTCGGGCCGACCAGCGTGACCTGGCGGCTGGCCGCCGACCTTTCGGGCCCGGTCGCGGGGCTGCGCTCGGTGCTGATGCAGGCGCTGCACCCGCTCGCGATGGCCGGCGTCGACCAGCACAGCGACTGGCGCAGCGACCCGGTCGCGAGGCTGGCCGCCACCATGGCGTACACCGGCACCGTCACGTACGGCGACCGGGCCAGCGCGAGCCGGGCCGCCCAGCGGGTCAGGGCGGTCCACGAGCACGTCCGCGGCATCGACACCGTGACCGGCCGCCGCTACGCCGCCGGAGATCCCGCGCTGCTGCTCTGGGTGCACGCCGCCCTGGTGGATTCGGTGCTGGCGGCCAGCCGGCTGTTCGGCACGCCGCTCGCGGACGGCGACGCCGACCGGTACGTCAGCGAGATGACCGTCGCGGCCGAGTTGGTCGGGGCTCCGCGTGAGATCGTCCCGTCCAGCGTGAGCCTGCTCCAGGACTACATCGCCAGCGTCCGCCCCGAGCTGCGCCGGACCGCCGCGGCGGCGGAGGCGATGAGCTACATGCTGGACCCGGCGGGCATGGGCGAAGAGATCGCGGAGCTGTGGCAGGACATCAGGGACGCGGCGCTCGCCGCGCTGCCGGACTGGGCGCGGGACATGTACGGCTATCCCGCGCCGCCGGCGATGACCGCCGACCGCCGCACGGAGATCCGCCAGACGCTCGGCGTGTTCGACGCGGTATTCCTGGCCGAACCCGGCGTGCTCGAGGCGCGGCAGCGACTCACCCTGCGGGTGCGTTCGGCGCGCCGGGCGTGAGGCGGCGCATCGCGTCGGCGAGGCGCCGCAACCTGCGCGTCGAGCGCGGGATCGCGAC
>JASIGD010000218.1 GCA_030045295.1 Streptosporangiaceae bacterium | reverse complement strand
GACCTCGCCGCACGGCCAGGGCCACGCCACCGCGTGGGCGATGCTGGCCAGCGACGAGCTCGGCATCCCGGTCGACAAGATCACCGTGAAGTGGGGCGACACCGACCTGATTCCCGAGGGCGGCGGCACCGGCGGCTCGCGCAGCCTGCAGCAGGGCGGCGCGGCGGTTCAGCAGGCCTCGCGGGAGCTGATCGACGTGGCCAGGCAGCGCGCGGCCGACGAACTGGAGGCCAACCCCGCCGACCTGGTCTTCGACCCGGGGCGCAGCGCGTTCGCGGTGGCCGGGGATCCGGATGTCTCGGTCCCGCTGGCCAGCCTGGCCGAGACCGAGCGGCTGCTTGTCCGCGCGGTGTTCCGCGCGCCCGGCGCCACCTTCCCGTTCGGGACGCACGTGGCCGTCGTCGAGGTGGACACCGAGACCGGCAAGGTAGTGCTGCAGCGGGTCATAGCCGTTGACGACGCGGGTATCGTGCTCAACCCGCTGCTGGCCGAGGGCCAGCGCCACGGCGGCATCGCGCAGGGGGCGGCGCAGGCCTTCCTGGAGGAAGTCATCTTCGACGCGGACGGCAACCCGCTGACGGCGAGCTTCGCCGACTACGCGTTCGTGTCGGCGACGGAGGTACCCAGCTTCGAGCTGGCCGACAGCCAGACGCCGACCAGCTACAACCCGCTCGGGGCCAAGGGGATCGGGGAGGCCGGCTCGATCGGCTCGACCCCGGCCGTGCAGAACGCGATCATCGACGCGCTCGCGCACCTCGGCGTCCGGCACATCGACATGCCCGCCTCTCCGCAGCGGGTGTGGCAGGCGCTGCGGTCGGCCGCGGCAGAAGGCCCCGGGACCGGGACGGCCTGAGCCTGCGTCGCAGGGCTCTGGTGCCGTGTCAAGAAACCTTTGCCCCGCAGGCCGGAGCAGCTGTCCCGGACGCCGCCGCTGACACGATCGTGGACAGAAACCGTCGGGAAATCCGGGGTTTCTGTCCACGACAATGATCCCGACTATCGGACCCGGGGTGACCAGACGCTGGCATGCCCGTACTGCGTCCCGCAGCCGCACCAGTCTCCCGGGTCCCGGCCCCTTCGGGTCCGAACCGGCGAGCCCTCGGCCGCGAAGGGATGCCGTCACCGTCCGGCGGGAGCACTGGGCGGGAGTGGCTCCTGTCACCGTCGGCGGAGGCGCTGGCCGTCATGCGGTGCCGGCTCAGGCCGACCCGGGTACCGCCAGCTCGCCGAGCAGGGACCAGTCGTCCTGCGGGATCGTCATGTTGACGATCCGGGGCGTCTGGGCCAGATGAGGAGGCAGCGTCTGCTGGGCCTTCTTGAAGTGCTGGGACTGGACGTGCGCCGCCCCGGCCTGATCGTCGCGGAAGGCCTCGACCAGGGCATACTCCTGCGGGTCAGCCACGCTGCGGAACCAGTCGAACCACAGGCAGCCCGGCTCGGCTCGCGTCGCCTCGGTGAACTCGGCGGCGATCTGCGGCCACCGGTCGGCGTCTTCGGGCCGGATCTTGAACTTGGCCGTGATAAAGATCATCGATCCTCCTTCGCCTGGCCACATTGGCAACAATGATCGCGCGATGTCAAGGGACCAGCGGTCTCACCAGGAGACACGGTCGTGATGCGCGCCGTGGTGCGGCGTCGCGTCAGCCGTCAGCCACGGAGGGCGGCGGCGACCAGGCGGTCGGCTCGTTCCCGGGCGGCCGGCTCCTCGGCGATGGTGTCGGCCACGAACCGATCGGGATCCAGCCCGGCGCGTTCGGCCTGCAGGTTCCCGCCCGCGTCCAGCCAGCGCTTGAGCTGCGGGCCGTCGACCTCGGGGTGGAACTGGAGGGCCAGGTGCCTGCCGAGCCGGAACGCCTGCACGCCGGCCGCGTTGCGGGCCAGGATCGCCGCCTGCGGCGGCGGGAGGCAGCGGTCGCCGTGGAACTCCAGCCAGGGGCCGGGCGGGATCGCCTCGTGGTCGAGCGAGTCGACCATGACCCAGCCGATCTCCTGCCGGTCCATGGCCTCCACGCGGCCGCCGAAGGCGGCGCAGATCGCCTGGCCGCCGAAACAGATCCCCAGTATCGGGATCCCGGCCTCGTCCGCCTCGCGCAGCCAGCTCAGTTCACTGGCGATCCAGGCGTCGGGGTCGTTGACGGAGCTGACGGCGCCGAGCACCACGACGTGATCGACGCCGGCGAGCGCGGGCAGCGGGCCGTGGTCGGGAAACAGGTGGACGGCCAGCTCGGCGCCTCGGGCCTGGAACGCGTCCGCGATGAAGCCCGCCGAGTCGATGTCGTGATGCCGGATGATGAGGACGCGCATCAAGCTGGGCCGTAACCTGCGTTGCTCAGCATCCGCCGCAGGTCGACGACCATCTGGGCGTCGACGTCCTTGCCGGACGGAGGCTCGAGGAACTCGGTCTCGGATCCGATCGTGACGGCGACCTTGCCGTCGTGGTGCACGGTGACCGTGCCGATGGCCTCCAGCAGCGACAGCACCGCGGGCCATTCGATGTTGTGGCTCGTGGGGTGCTGGAAGATCTCGCGCAGCGTGTTCCGGTGACGATTATCTAGGTGCGGCTCCGGCGATGACATCCGTGCTCCTTTCTGGCTTGACCCTATGCTGGGCACGGCTGAGACATCGAAGGGGGTCCTGTTGTCTCGCGTGTCCGTGAGCAGAGCTGACGATACCCGCGCGGCGGCGCCGCAGGCGGATGGCCCGGGTGGCCACGTGCTGGTGGTCGGGGTGGACGGAGTCCGGTTCGACCGGCTCGGGGCGGGTACCACGCCGTCCATCTGGGCACTGGGCCAGGCCGGCTTCCTGGCCCCGGTGACCATCGATGAGGCGACGCCTACCTGGTCCGGGCCGTGCTGGGCGACGATCGTCACCGGCACGGGCGTGGCCGGGCACGGCGTCACGGACAACGACCTGACCGGTCACCGGCTGGCCGAGCACCCCGACTTCGTGACCGTGGCCACCCGCGCGGGGCTGGCTACGCTGCTCGCGGTCAGCGGGTGGCCGCCGCTCGCCCTGCCCGAGCACGGCGGGCCGCTGTTCGCCGAGGCCGGCCGGCGGGAGTTCGTCGCCGCGGCCGAGACCAGCGTGGCCGCCTGGAACGACGCCGACGAGACCGTCACCAGGCTCGCCGCGACGATCCTGGCGGCGGACGGTCCCCGGTTGTCCTTCGTCTACCTGGGCGCCGTCGACATTACCGGGCATATCGCCGGAGCGGGCCAGGCCTACCGGGACGCGGTCCTGGCCGCCGACCGGCGAGTGGGCCGGCTGCTGGCCGCAGTCCGGTCCCGTCCCGGCTACGACCGGGAAGGCTGGACGGTCGTGGTGGTCACCGACCACGGCCATCTCGATCAGGGCGGGCACGGCGGCCGTGAACCCGAGGTCGCGACCGCGTGGGCGGCCGCCGCCGGCCCGGGCATCCGCCCGGACGGCGCGCGGCTGGTCACCCGCCAGGATCAGATCGCGCCGCTGGTGCTCGCCGCGCTCGGGTTGTCACCAGGTCCAGGGTAAGCGCGCAGGCCAGAACCACCCCGGTGCCGACCGCGGCGCCGGCCACCGCGTCGGTGAACGTATGCGCGCCGATAGCCACCATGGCCGCGGCGACGGCTGACGCCAGCAGCGCCGCCGCGAGCACCAGCAGCAGCCGGGCAACGGCGGGCACACGGTGCCGGGGCGGATCGACGAGCAGGACCGCGCAGACGGCAGCCAGCGCGAACATGCTGGTGGCGTGGCCGCTGGGGAAGGACTGCCCGATGGCCTGGCCCACGGAGGGCTTGAGCACGTACTCGGTCAGGCCGGTGGCGGCGGACACGGCGACCGCAGCCAGGACGGCCCCCGACCACCGGCGAGTCGCCAGGCAGGCACAGACCAGCGCGAGGGTCATCAGCGTCACCGGTCTCAGCGTGCCGAAGTCGGGCAGCCAGTTGAGCAGCGCGGGAAACCGGGCCAGCCCGGCCTGGATCCGCGGGTCGATCGCCGAATCCAGCCCGCCGGGCTTGCCCCGCCCGGTGAGGAAGACCGCGAGAACCGCCGGGACCGCCACGCAGGCCGCCAGCAGCGCGGCGGCCGTCCAGCGCAGCCGTCCCGGTAGCAACCGCTGCGGCACCGGCTCGCGCCGGGATGCGCGCCGCAGGGTCCCCAGTTGCATCGGCCCATCGTACGTGCACTGCGCGGCCGCTCTCGGTGCGGCGTGAGCGCGGCCGGTGACGGGGTGGTCAGGTGCGCGGGGTCAGGGCACGGTCAGGATCCGCGGACCGTCGGCGGTGACGGCGACGGTGTGCTCGGCGTGGGCCGCGCGGCTGCCGTCGCCGCTGCGGATGGTCCAGCCGTCGTCGTCGATGTAGTAGACGTCCTTCCCGCCGGCCAGGAACCATGGCTCGATCGCGATGACCAGCCCGGGGGCCAGCCGGCGGCCGCGCCTCGGCGGCCCCTCGTTGGGAATGTGGGGATCCTCGTGCATGGCCCGGCCGACGCCATGACCGCCGAAATCGGTGCAGATGCCGTAGCCCGCCGCGCGGCCCTCGGCGGCGATCGCCGCGGCGATGTCCCCGACCCGGGCGCCGGGTACCGCGGCGGCGATCCCGGCGCGCAGGGCGGCTTCGGTGGTCGCGATCAGGCGCGCGTCCTCCGCCCGCGGCGGGCCGATCGTGAACGAGATCGCGGCGTCGGCGACCCATCCGTCCAGCGCGGCACCGCAGTCCACGCTGAGCAGGTCACCGTCGGCCAGCCGGTAGCGACCCGGGATGCCGTGCAGCGCGGCGTCGTTGACCGACGTGCAGATGGCCGCGGGGAACGGGACCGGGGCGAACCTCGGGTGGTAGTTCAGGAACGGCGAGGTGGCACCGGCCTGCGCGAGGACCCCGCGGGCCGCCTGGTCGAGGTCGGTCAGCCGCGTCCCCGCCTTGGCCTGGGCGCGGACGGTCGCGAGGATCGCCGCCACGACCCGGCCCGAGGCACGCATCGCCTCGATCTCTCCTGGTGTCTTGATCTCGACCACGGGCAGCACCTCTCTTCGCGGTACCACTATCCCGCACGCCGCGGGACGTTGGTCACCGCGGCCTGCTGCCGAAAGGCCCTGGAGATGCCCGCTGCGGCGGAACGACGCTGGCCCGGGCGGCTAAGGCAGGTGAACGGCATGACTGAGACAGCCATCGGGGGGACGACGTCGATCCTGGCCGACCGGGCGGCCTACCTGATCGAGACCGCGGCCCGCGCGCCGTCGGTGCACAACACCCAGCCGTGGCGGTTCCGGGCCAGCCAGTCCGCCGTCGAGCTGTACTGCGACCCCCGGCGCAAGCTGCAGCTGGACCCGGCGGGCCGGGAGATGCTCATCAGCTGCGGCGCCGCCCTGTTCGGGCTGCGCCTCGCGGTGCGCTCGCTCGGGTACGAGCCCGTCGTCGAACTGCTCCCGGATCCTGGCCGGCTGCGGCTGCTGGCCCGGGTCAGGCTCGGCGCGGCGAAGCCGATGACGGTCGTGGAACGTGAGATGCTCCGGGCGCTCCCGCACCGGCACACGCACCGAGGACGTTTCGGGCCAGGGCCGCTGCCGGCCGGGCTCCTGGCCGGGCTCCAGCACGACGCGCTGGCCGAACGGGCCACGCTCGTCCTGGTCGAGCCGG
Organism: Streptosporangiaceae bacterium; assembly: GCA_030045295.1. The sequence continues at coordinate 2,493 of JASIGD010000218.1, read as the reverse complement.
GCCTGGCCTACGAGCGGCTGGCCTGCATCGCGCGCGCGGTATACCGGCGGCTCGAGCTGGAACCGCTGGCCGAGGCGGAGACGCGGCGGTGGAGCCGGAAACCGGGCAGCCAGGCGCGGGACGGTGTCCCGGCGTACGCGTTCCCCGGCTCCGCATTCCCGGGTCCCGCATTCCCCGCGCCGGCGGTCCCCGGTTCGGCGGTCCCCGCGCCGGCTGTCCCCGGTTCCGCGTTCGCGGGTTCCGCTGTCCCGGGTTCCGCCGTCCCGGCGCCGGGCCGGCGCCGGCCCGGGCGGCTGCCGCAACGAGATTTCGACCTGGGCCGCGGTTTCGGGCGGCAGGAGGCCGGCGGACCGCCGCCTGCCGCCACCGCGGTCCTGGTCACCTCCGGCGACACCCGGGTCGACTGGCTCCGGGCGGGCCAGGCCCTGCACCGGCTGCTCGCGCACGCGGCCAGCCGGTGGGTGTTCGCCAGCCTGGACACCCAGTTGCTGGAGATCACGCTGATCCGCGCCCTGATCCGGGAGCGGCTGGCGCTGCCCGGCGCCCCGCAGATGCTGCTGCAGTTCGGCGTCGTCGATACCACGCACCCCACCGGCCGAAGGCCGCCGGACGAGCTGATCGACCGCTAGCGGCTGAGGGTCCGCGATCGCCGGTCAGTAGGCTCCTCTTACCTGGCACCAGGCCTGTCCAGATCAGCCGAGCGCCGCGAAGGTAGTCACATGCTCTCCGGACCAGAACGCGGGCCCGGGGCGGGATCGTGAGCGATTCCGACCTGGCCATCGTGGCCGCCCTGATCTTCGTGTGGGGCACGCTGTCAGCCCGGCTGGAGCGGTTCGACGTGACCGCGCCGATCATCTTCGTCCTGGCCGGGGCCGCGCTCACGCACGGCCCGCTGGCGCCGCTCGGGTTCACCCCCGGCAGCGAGCTGATCAAGCAGATGGCGGAGATCACCCTGGTCCTGGTGCTGTTCAGCGACGCTTCGCGGGTCGGGCTGCACGAGCTGAGGGAGGACATGAGCCTGGACCTGCGGCTGCTCGGGATCGGCCTGCCGCTGACGATCGGCGCAGGGACGCTGCTGGCGCTGGCGCTGCCGGGGATCAAGGACGTCTGGTTCGCGCTGATCGTCGGCGCGGCGCTGGCGCCGACCGACGCCGCGCTCGGCGCGGGAATGATGGCCAACCGCGCCGTGCCGGTGCGGATTCGGCGGCTGATCAACGTGGAGAGCGGGCTCAACGACGGCATCGCCACGCCGTTCGTGTCGATCGCCCTGGCGGGAGCGGCCACCGCCGATCACATCAGCGGCGCCACCAGCGTGGCCAAGGCCGTGGCCGAACTCGCGCTGGGCATCGTGGTCGGGGTGGCCATCGGCGGCGGGGGCGGCCTGCTGGTCAGCGCCGCCCGCGCACGGGGCTGGGCCGGGGAAGGCTTTGCCGGTTCGGCGGTGCTGGCCCTGGCGATCTGCGCGTACGCGTGCGCGCTGGCCGCGCACGGCAACGGCTTCATCGCCGCATTCGTCGGCGGGCTCGCGTTCGGGAGCACAGCCGGGCGGCGCGGCGCGCCCCTGGTCCCGTTCGTGGAGGAGGCGGGTGCGCTGGTCTCGCTGCTGGTCTGGCTGGCGTTCGGCGCCGTGGTCCTGGTGCCTGCCGCCCGCCACCTGAGCTGGCAGGTCATCGTCTACGCCGTGCTCAGCCTCACGCTGATCCGGATGATCCCGGTCGCCGTCGCCCTGACCGGGACGCGGCTCGGGTGGCCCACCGTCACCTTCGTGGGCTGGTTCGGCCCGCGCGGCCTGGCGTCGGTGGTGTTCGGCCTGCTGGCCCTGGAGGAACTGGGCGGGCACGCCGCCGGGCCCGTGGTTACCGTGATCAGTATCACGGTGCTGCTCAGCGTGATCGCTCACGGCGTCACCGCCGAGCCGCTCGCCAGCCGCTACTCGGCTGCGCTGACTCGCGGCCAGCCCGGCCCGGCGCACGCCGACCGGCCCGAATTGCCGGACCGCAGGCTCATCCGGCGCCGGTGACAGCTGCGCTGATCGGCGGGGTGCTGCTCGGCATCGTCGGCGCGCTGGCCGCGATCCGCCGACTCGACGAGAGCTGAGCCGTTTCGACAACCGGGCGGCGGGACGGTAGCGTCCCTGCCAGCGGAGATCGAGGAGAACGGCATGGCCGATCAGGCGGTCCGAGTGCAGCGGTCAGGACCTGTCAGCACCGTCCTGCTGTACCGTCCCGCCCGCCGCAACGCGGTCGACGGCCCCACCGCCGCCGGGCTGGCCGCGGCGTTCCGCGGGTTCGACGCCGATCCGGACGCCGCCGTGGCCGTGCTGTACGGCGAGGGCGGGGTCTTCTGCTCCGGCGCCGATCTGACCGCGATAGGCACCGAGCGGGGCAACCGGGCGGCCCCGGACGGCGACGGGCCGATGGGCGTGAGCAGGCTGCGGCTGTCCAAGCCGGTCATCGCGGCGGTGGCCGGATACGCGGTGGCCGGCGGCCTGGA
>JASIGD010000217.1 GCA_030045295.1 Streptosporangiaceae bacterium | reverse complement strand
GGATCGCGCGAAACGATAACCCGCGCCCGCCGCAAGGTGTCGTCAGATGACGACTATTCATCGCCCGGCCCGTGGGATTGCCTTGGAAGGTGGCCGTCCAGACCAGGATCAGCAGCGTGCGTGAACCAGCCACCCGCCAGGCGGTCCCGCGCGTGCTGAGACCGCTGCGAGTGCCTGGAACCCTTGATGTTCCGGCCGCTCCTCCCGTCAGAGCAGGAGTCGTGTCTCGCTGCGCGCTGTTCCGGCGGCTGGCCGCGGCGGAACGCGTCGTTCAGATATCGGCGCCAGCCGGAAGCGGGAAGACGGTCCTGGTCCGGTCCTGGATCGCCGACGCGAGCCTGGCCCGGCACGCGGCCTGGGTAGCGGTGCGCCGCCAGGAGCGTGATCCGGGAGGGTTCTGGATCTCGGTAGCCGACGCGCTGCGGGGCACGGCAGCCGGCTCGGCGCTGGTGCGGCCGCTGACCGCGGCGCCGGATCTTGACGGCTGGGCCGTGGTGGAGCGACTGCTCAAGGACCTGGCCCCGCTCGAAGACCGGCTGTGGCTGATGATCGACGACGCGCATGTGCTGGACGCAGGTGAGATACTGTCCCAGCTGCAGCTCTTGCTGTTGCGCGCACCGCAGCAGCTTCGGTTGGTCCTCGCGACCCGGCATGATCTGCAGCCGGGGCTGCACCGGCTGCGGCTGGACGGGGAACTGACCGAGATCCGTGCGACCGAACTGCGGTTCAGCGTGGCCGAGGCGCAGGCGCTGCTCCGCGCGACCGGGGTGGAGCTGTCGGCCGATGCGCTGGCCCGGTTGCACGGACGCACCGAGGGCTGGGCGGCTGGGCTGCGGCTGGCCGCGCTGTCGCTGGCCGGGCACCCGGACCCGGAGCGGTTTGCCGCCGAGTTCTCCGGCACCGATCGGACGGTGGCTGAATTCCTGCTGGCCGAGGTGCTGGACCGGCAGAACGAGGAGGTGCGGCGGCTGCTGCTGCGGACCTCCGTGCTGGACCGGGTATCCGGCCCGCTGGCGGACGTGCTGACCGGCAGGCCGGGCGGGGAACGGGTCTTGCAGGATCTGGAGCAGGCCGGCGCGTTCGTGGTCTCGCTGGACGGGCGCAGGTCATGGTTCCGGTACCACCAGCTGTTCGCGGACCTGCTGAAACTGGAGTTGCGCCGCGCCGAGCCGAATGAGCAGGCCGCGCTGAACGGCGCCGCCGCCAGGTGGCTGGCCGAGCACGGGCACCCAAACGATGCGGTGCTTCAGGCCCAGGCCGGCGAGGACTGGGAGTTGGCCGCCCGCCTGCTGTCGGACCACTGGCTCGACCTTTACCTCGCCGGGAAGGGCGCTACCTTGGCCGAGCTGCTGGCCAGGTTCCCCCGCCGGGTCGTCGCGGCCAGCCCCGAGCTCACCGCCGTGCAGGCGGCCGGCGACCTGGTCCGCGGATGGCTGGAGGATGCCGGACGGCATCTGACCATGGCCGCCGCCGCGCTGGCGGCGGTGCCCGCGGACCGCCGCGGGCGCGTGCAGGTCATGCTGGCGGTGCTGCGGCTGTTCCTGGCGCGGCGCCTCGTCGATATCCCGGTCGTGGTCGAGCAGGCCCAGCGGCTGCTCGCCCTGACGGAGGGCGCCGATGCCGCGCGTCTCGGGCTGGGTGAAGACCTGCGCGCCGCGGCGCTCATCAGCCTTGGTATCGGCGAGACGTGGGCGCTTCGGTTCGAGGACGCGGAACGGCATCTGGAGCAGGGCGTGGCCCTGGCGCGCCGGATCGGGCGGCCGTACCTGGAGCTCCACGGCCTGGTCCACGGGGCGCACGCGATGCTGTTGTTCCGGCCCGATCCGGCGCAGGCCGAGTGGAGCAGGCAGGCGATCGAGCTGGCGGAACGGCACGGCTGGGGCGAAGAGCCGCTGGCCGGGATGGCCCACGCCCAGCTCGGCATCGTGCTGCTGTACCAGGGCCGGCTGGATGAAGCAGAGCCGTGGCTCGAGCGCGCCGAGCGCACCCTGCGCACCGAGGTGGAGCCTGCCGCCGGGATGAGCCTGCGCCATGCTCGCGCGCTCCTCGAGCTGGCCCGGGGCCGCCCGCAGGAGGCGCTGGCGGCGTTCGGGGGCGCCGAGGAACTGGCCGCGACGCTGGCCGGGCCGCACGCCTGCGTGACGTCGATGCGATCGCGCATGCTGCAGACGCTGGTGCGGCTGGGCCAGGCCGGGCGCGCCGAGCAGGCTCTGGCCGAGTGCGGCGAGAACGAGCGGGCCAGCGCGGAAATGCGCACCGCACAGGCGGCGCTGCAGCTGGCCACCGACGACCCGCAGGCGGCGGCGGACGCGCTTGCACCCGTCCTGGACGGCTCGATCTCCGGGGTCCGCCAGCTGCCGATGGTGACAGCGCTGCTGCTGGAGGCGCAAGCCCGCGAAGCGCTGGGCGACGAGGCCACCGCCCGACGGGTCCTGGAGCGGGCGCTGGATATCACCCAATGCAACGGCATGCTCCTGCCGTTCCTCCTGGATACCGCGCCAGGGGTGCTCCAGCGCCATCGCCGCGGCGGCACCGCGCACGCCGCCCTGATCTCCAAGATCCTGGACCTGCCCGGGGGGTACGGGGTGGCGGGCAGCCCTTCCCGAGGGGAATCCGGGGGGATCGTCCCGCCGGGGGGGCCAGACCAGCTCACCGACAGTGAGACCCGCGTCCTGCGCTACCTGCCGACCCACCTCACGGCGCCGGAGATCGCCAGGGAGCTATTCCTGTCGGTGAACACGGTCAGCACCCACACGCGCCACCTGTACGCCAAGCTCGGCGTGCACGGCCGCCACGAGGCTGTGGACCGCGCCCGCGCCCTGGGCCTGCTCGCGCCGCCGGTGGGACGGGCTGCGCGTGATTCCGGCACATCTGGGCTCGCAGGTTGACCCGTGTGACGAATATGTTCGTGATTCGAGGGCACACGCAATTCCTCGGAACACAAGACGGGGGGAGCTCACGATGATCTCCGTTACGCAGCTTTCCGGCGTCGACGGCGCAATCGCGGGCAGTCCCGGGAGCTCATCGCCGATCCGCGGGCGAGACGAGCAGTTGCAGATGATTGGCGGTTTCCTTGAGCGGGTGCGGGCCGGGGCGGGCGGCGTCGCGATCGTCGAGGGTGCCGCGGGTCTGGGCAAGACGAGACTGCTCGCGGCAGCACGGGCGGCCGCCGGTACGCTCTCGTTCCGAACCGGCCTCGGTACCGCGGAGCCAGGACACAGCTCCGTCGAACTGGCCGTGCTCATGGAGGCGCTGTTCGGTGGCGCCGAGTCACTGGTCGAGCGGGCCGCGCTCGGATCGCACGACCGCTCCAGGGAGGAGCCGTTCTGGCTCCTCCAGGATGTACAGACCCTGCTGGAACGCGCGGCGCTTCGGCAGCCGCTGCTGGTGTGCCTCGACGACGTGCAGTGGGCGGACGCGGGATGTGGCTTCGCCTTGCGCATGCTGACGCAGTGGCTGGCGTCGCTGCCGGTCGCGTGGCTGATCGCGGTCCGGCCGAACCAGGGAGCAGCGCAGATCCGCCGAGCGCTGGCCGAGCTGACCACCGCCGGAGCCCTGACGATTCGCCTGACGCCGCTGAATGCTTCGGCGGTCGCGGAGGTGGCGGCGGACGTACTGGGGGCACCGGCCGGAGGTGACCTGCTGCGGACCTTGGCCGACGTGCGCGGCAACCCGTTCCTCATCGTCGACCTTCTGGCCGGCCTGCGCGAGGAAAAGCTGGTCTGCGTGGTAGACGGCCGGATGAGACTGGTGGAAAGCCGCGTGCCGCACCGGCTCGAGGACAGCATGCGACGACGCCTGTCGCGCGTCACTCCTACGGGCGAGCGAGTCGTGACCGTGGCCGCCTCTCTGGCCCGCCAGTTCACGCTCAACCAGATCGCGGCGATGGCCCGCAGGCCAGTAACTGACCTCGTTGACGCTGTCCGGGAAGTCATCGACGCCGGGATCCTCATCGAACAAGGCGGCCGACTCGCCTTCCAGCACGACCTGGCTCGGGAGGCGGTCCGCAGCGCGGTACCCGAGACTGTCCGCCGGGCACTCGACCGTGAGGCGGCTGGCGTTCTCCTGGCGGGCGGCGCCCTGCCCGTCGAGGTCGCGGCGCAGTTGGCCGCGAGCGCGGAGCCCGGCGACGTCACGGCTGTCCGTGCTCTCGCGGAGGCCGCCGAGTCGCTCGGCATGACCGACCCCGGCGCCTCGGCCGACATCGCGAGCGTGGCTTTGTCGTTGGGCCCGTCGCGGCACCCGCTGCGGGGCCCGCTGGTGGCCCGCAGAACGGTGTCCCTGTTCGCCGCGGGCCGGAGCAAGGAAGCGCGGGCCTTCGCCGACAACGCCCTCCGTCAGAGCCTGCCCGCCGAACAGGAAGCCGAGGTACGCCTGAGCCTGGCGGCGATGTTCGCTATCTCGGCTGACGACCGCGCTGACAACGCCCGGCAGGGCCTGTCCCTCGCCGGCCTGAAAGCCGACACGCGGGCACGGCTGTGGGCGTCACTGTTTCATAACCTGCTGGTCGCCGGTCGCCTCGACGAGGGTCTGGCGATCGAATCCGAGGTGCGCACGAACGTGCTCGCCAGCGCCGACCTCGCGGCGCAGTACTTTTTCCAGATCGGCCGCTCGGCAATGGAGTACCAGCTCGGCCGTTTCGAGCCGTCACTTCGGCTGCTCGATGGCGTGGATCCCGAGCTGCTGGCCGGTTTCGACGATCCGCGGGAACGCCTGACGCGCAGCTATCGCTCGTGGCTGCTGTCCGCCCTGGACCGGGTCGATGAGGCGATGGCGGTCGCCGAAGACGGGCTGGCCTCCGCCCAGCGCGACCGGCAGAACTGGGCCGTGCACGTCTTCGAAACGTGGAAGGGACGGCACCTGCTCCACATGGGCCGACTCGACGAGGCGAATGCGCTGCTGGAAGGCCGATTCCGCCTGGCGGACGCGCATCTGATCGTTGGGGTCCTGGACGCGGCGGCGGTCGTGGCGCTCGGCCGCGCCAAGCTCCACCTCGGGGATGAACGCGGGGCCCATGAGGTCGCTGAGATCGCCAAGGTCATGCTCACGACGACCGCTCCCGTCGTCCGCAGACTCGCCGCGTGGTACCTCGCCGTTCATGCCATGGCCACCGGCGATCCGAGCCAGGCCCATCGCTGGCTGTGCGCGCTCGGCGAGACGGAGCGGCTGTCGGTGTTCCCGCTGTTCCCGACGGAGGTGGCCGACGATCCGCTGCTGGTCCGGATGGCCCTCGCCGTCGGCGACGACGAACTCGCGAAGGCCGCCGCCGAGCTCGCCGCGCACAGACACGAGCTCAATCCCGGCGTGCCGTCCGTGGCCGGGACCGCCGCACACACCCGGGGCCTGCTCCACGGGTCCAGGGGCGACCTGGAACAGGCGGCGGCAATTCTCCTCACCTGTCCGCGGCCGCTGGCGCTGGCGGCCGTGTTGGAGGATCTGGGTTGTGCCAGGCTGGCCGATGGTGACCGCAGCGGCGCGGTCGACGCCTTCGATCGCGTCCTGCGGATCTGCGTCGACGCCGGAGCCGCACGGGACGCGGCCAGAGCCCGGAAGCGGCTACGCGAACTCGGGGTCCGGCGCCGGATCCAGTCGCTGGACCGCCCGAAACTCGGATGGGAGTCGCTCACGGCCACCGAGCTTAAAGTCGCGCGTCTGGCTGCCGCGGGCTGCGCCAACCGGGCGATCGCCGACAGGTTGTTCGTTTCGCCCCATACCGTGAACACCCACCTGCGTCACGTCTTCGAAAAGCTGGACATCAGGTCCCGCGTAGATCTCACCCGCATCGTCGAACGCCGCTCATAGCGCTCAGGGATCGGCCTTGCCGCCAACTCACCCGCGGCTTCCCCCGCCCTCGGCGGCCAGTTGGGCGATCTGGGCCCGCGCGGCCTGGACAAGTTCTTCATTTGTGTGGGCGTGACCGCTCAGTCCCCACCCGCCGTCTGGAGCTTCGGTCAGCAGGACCCAGGTGCGGCCGGCCAGGTCCTGGTCCCCGCTCGCCGCGGCTACGAGCCCGGTGAACTGCGCGACCACCGCGAGCTGCTTATCCCGATTCAGCGCGCCCGCATTCGTCAGGACCTGGACCCGGACGTACGTGCTGTCGCCGTCGACGTTGCTGAGGCTTTCGTCATCGAGCTCGTGAATGAACGCGGCGGTGTTCTGCCGGAACAGGGGGATGTCCGGCACGCCCTCGATCGCCATCAACGTGGTGGCGAGGTCGACGGCGAGCTTGTGCCGGTCCGGGAAGGTCCCGGAACGAGCGTACACATCGATCATCGGCACGGCAGTTACTCCTTTTGTCGCCGGTTCAGATGGAGTTCGCGGCTGTCCGGACGACGTCGAGGACGAAGTGGGGATGGGACAGCATGGCGACGTGGCTGCTGTCCACGTCGTAGGTGTGCGCGCCCATGCGCTTGGCGGCGAATCGCTCAAGTT
>JASIGD010000216.1 GCA_030045295.1 Streptosporangiaceae bacterium | reverse complement strand
CAGGCCCGGCCGGACATCGAGCTCGGCGTCTGCGGCGAGCACGGCGGCGACCCGGACTCGGTGCACTTCTTCCATCAGGTCGGCCTGAACTACGTGTCCTGCTCACCGTTCCGCGTCCCGATCGCCCGCCTGGAGGCAGGCCGCGCCGCGCTGGCCGGCGGTGGCTCTGACAGCAGGTAGAAAGGGTTAATGCCCGGATACGACGAGAACGCCACGGCCCGCTGGGTGGCGGAGCCGCCCAAGCGGGCCGGGCGTACCGACTTCGAGCGGGACCGCGCCCGCGTCCTGCACAGCGCCGCGCTGCGCAGGCTGGCCGCCAAGACCCAGGTGGTGACGGCCGGATCGGCCGACTTTCCCCGCACCAGGCTGACCCACTCCCTCGAGTGCGCGCAGATCGGGCGGGAGCTCGGCCGCGAGATCGGCTGCGATCCGGACCTGGTGGATGCCGCCTGCCTGGCTCATGACATCGGCCACAGTCCGTTCGGCCATAACGGCGAATTCGCGCTCAACGAGCTGGCCGATCCGTGCGGCGGGTTCGAGGGCAACGCGCAGTCCCTGCGCCTGCTCACCAGGCTCGAGCCCAAGGTGGTCGGCGCCGGGCTGAACCTGACCCGCGCCACCCTCGACGCGACCCTCAAGTACCCCTGGTTCGCCGGCGGCCGCGCCAAATACGGCGTCTACGCCGAGGACGCGGAGGTGTTCGGCTGGATCAGGGACGGCGCGCCAGCCGGGCGGCCGTGCCTTGAGGCCCAGGTCATGGACTGGGCCGACGACGTGGCCTACTCGGTCCACGACCTGGAAGACGGCTTTCACGCTGGCCTGATCACCCTGAAAGACCTTAATTCTGCGGCCGAACGGACGGTGGTCTCACAGGTCACGGCGGCCAGTTACTGCGACGACGGCGTCTCGGTCGACGAACTCAGCGACGTTCTGGACTCGCTGCTCGCCCACCAGGTGTGGCCGGCCTCCTACGACGGCGGCCCGGAAACCGTGGCCGCGCTGAAGAACCTGACCAGCGAGCTGATCGGCCGCTTCTGCCTGGCCGCCCAGCAGGCCACCCTCGCCGCCTACTGCGATGCCCCCCTTACCCACCCTCACCCGCTGACCCGGTACGCCGGCGACCTGATCGTGCCGCGGCAGCAGCGGCTGGAGTGCGCGCTGCTGAAGGGGATCACCGCGCACTTCGTGATGACCCGGGCCGGGGTGGTCGCGGCCCAGGCCCGGGAGCGCGAGCTGCTGGCCGAACTCGCCTACGCCATCGAGCGCGGCGCGCCGCAGACGCTCGACCCGCTGCTGCGCCCGTCCTGGGACAGCGCCGGAACCGCCGCCGCGCGCCGCCGTGTCGTCATCGACCAGGTGGCCTCGCTCACCGACACCTCGGCCATCGCCTGGCATCACCGCCTCTGCGCCTGAATAACGCCCTGTGGCCCCGGCGCGTCGTGACTTAGGGGAAGAATAGGGCGCATGCCTACCTTTGTGATCGCAGGCGCCAGCCTGGCCGGGGCCAAGGCCGCCGAGACGCTGCGCGATGAGGGGTTCGACGGCGAGATCACGCTCCTGGGCACCGAGCCGGAACGCCCGTATGAGCGCCCGCCGTTGTCCAAGGGGTACCTGCTGGGCAACGATCCGCGCGACGTCATCTACGTGCACCCCGCCGACTGGTACGCCGAACACGGCGTGGACTTCCGCCCCGGCGTCACGGTCACCGCCATCGATCCCGGCGCGGCCGCCGTCACAACCTCCGGCGCCGGGGGAACCGAGGTGCTGCGCTACGACAAGCTGCTGCTCACCACCGGTGCCTCGCCCCGTAGGCTCACCTTCCCCGGCTCCGACCTGGACGAGGTGCTGCACCTGCGCACGGTGCAGGACAGCGACCGGCTGCGCTCGGCGTTCCAGCCGGGGACGCGGGTGGTGGTGGCCGGGGCCGGCTGGATCGGCCTGGAGACCACCGCGGCGGCCCGCCTGGCCGGCTGCCCGGTCACCGTGCTGGAGCCGCAGCCCGGCGCCCTGCAGGCCCAGCTCGGTCCCGAGCTCGGCAGCGTGTTCGCCGACCTGCACCGCTCGCACGGCGTGGAGTTCCGCTTCGGCGAGACCGCGGCCGAGTTCCGCCCCGGCCTGGTCATCACCTCCACCGGCGCGCAACTAGAGGCTGACGTGCTGATCGTCGGGATCGGGGCCGCCCCGAACGACCAGCTGGCCGCACGCGCCGGGCTCGAGGTTTCCAACGGGGTGCTGACCGACGAGGCCCTGCGCACCTCCGACCCGAACATCTTCGCCGCGGGTGACGTCGCGAACTCGTTCAACCCGCTGCTCGGCTACCGGGTCCGCGTCGAGCACTGGGCGAACGCGCTGAACGGCGGCCCCGCCGCCGCCCGGTCCATGCTCGGGCAGCCCGTGGTGTACGACCGGGTGCCGTACTTCTACAGCGACCAGTACGACCTCGGCATGGAGTGCGCGGGCCTGCCCTCGCCCGGCGCGTACGACCAGGTCGCCTACAGGGGCGACCGCGCCGCGCTGGAGTTCATCGCGTTCTGGCTGTCGCGTGGGGTCGTGGTGGCCGGCATGAACGTGAACGTCTGGGACGTCAACGACGACATCCAGGCCCTCATCCGCTCCGCCCGCGAGGTAGACCTATCCCGCCTGACCAACCCCGACATCCCCCTCTCTGAAGTCTGACCCCCGCCGAGCATCCCACCCCCGCCGAGGGCGTCCCACCAGACCTCTGACCCACCCCAGCCGCCTCATCCATACCGCGGTGCACGCCTGTCACCACTTGCGAGCCTCAACGTGGTGGATCCGGTCTCTGCGGTTGATCTGGGGTCCTGGGGTGTACCCAATCCACCCGATAACCCGGATCCACCACGTTGTTGCCCGGCGTAGGCCGAATGTCGGTGGGGACCCTCACACTGTCGGGCATGGTAAGTGAGCTTCCGCCTACTCTGCGCTACGTATCCCACCGCCAGCAAGGTGTCGTTTCCCGCGCGCAGGCCATAAGGGCCGGGCTCTCCCCGAGCATGGTCAAGTTCAGGGTCAGGAGCAGCCGGTGGCAGCAACTTCATCCCGGTGTCTACGCCACCTTCACGGGGCCTCCCGGCCGGGGAGGGTGGCTCTGGGCGGCGATCCTCTCGGCAGGTCCGGGCGCAGTGCTGAGCCACCAGACAGCGGCCGAACTGCAGGGCCTTACCGACAAGCCCACCCGCCCGATCCACGTGACCGTTCCGGGTCAGCGTCACATAGTCGCGGCTACCGGCGTCTTCCTGCACCGGTCGGGCCGGGCGGTCGAAGCGGTGCAGGGAGATACCAACCCGCCGCGGACCAGGGTCGAGGAGACCGTGCTCGACCTCACGCAAACCGCCGCGAACTTCGATGACGTCTGCGGCTGGGTCACCCGCGCGTTCGCGCGCGACCTTACCGACGAGACGAGGCTGCGCGGGGCGATGAGCGCACGCATGAGGCTGCGCTGGCGTGCCGACCTGGACGAGCTCATCAAGGCGGCAGCCGGCGGCGACCACTCGGTGCTCGAGTTCCGCTACGACCGCGACGTGGAACGGGCGCACGGCCTTCCCGAATCAAGCAGGCAGGTGCCGTTCCGGGGACCGAGCGGCAGAGGGCGCCGCGACCGTGTGTACGAGCAATACGGACTCGTGGTGGAGCTCGACGGGCGGCTTGCTCATCCGGCCGAGACCCAGTGGAAAGACAAGGCCCGCGACAACGCCGCCGCCGTGGACCGGCTGCAGACGCTCAGGTACGGCTGGACCGACGTCAGGCAGCACCCCTGCGGGACCGCCATCCAGGTGGCCAAGGTGCTCCGGGC
>JASIGD010000215.1 GCA_030045295.1 Streptosporangiaceae bacterium | reverse complement strand
ATCCAGCCCGCGTACGGGATCAGGGCCAGCGTGGCCGCCACCATGGCGTAGGAGTACCAGAGGATCTTCCGCGCGACCGCGGCGGGCGAGGCCACCACCGGCAGCATCGGCACGTTCGCGGCGGCGTAGTCCTTGCGGAACTTCATGGCCAGCGCCCAGAAATGCGGCGGGGTCCACAAGAAGATCACCGCGAACAGCACCACGGCGGGCAGGCTGACCGTGCCGGTCACCGCCGCCCAGCCGACCAGGACCGGGAAGCAGCCCGCGGCGCCGCCGATCACGATGTTGGCCGGGCTGCGCCGCTTGAGCAGCAGCGTGTACACGAAGATGTAGAACAGGATCGCCGCGTCGGCCAGCGCCGCCGCCAGCCAGTTGGCCATCAGGCCGAGCAGCAGCGTGGCGCCGGCGCCGAGCGCGATCCCCCAGGCCAGCGCCTCCCACGGCTTGATGACGCCCTGCCCGTTGACCACCAGCGGGCGGCGCGAGGTCCGCTTCATCACCGCGTCGATGTCGCGGTCGAGGTAGCAGTTGATCGTGTTGGCGCTGCCCGCGGCCAGCGTGCCGCCGACCAGCGTGACCAGGACGAGCTGGAGCGGCGGCAGGCCGCGCTGGGCCAGCAGCATGGCCGGGACCGTCGTAACGAGGAGCAGCTCGATGATCCGCGGCTTGGTCAGCGCGACGAGCGCGTTCGCGATGACCCGCACCGGGCGCCGGCCACCGGGAGGGGCACCCCGGTGGTCAAGTGCTGGGAGCGCAGGGGCAGCGGTCACTCCCCGTCCTCGGTCCTGGCTGCCTCGCCGTCGCCGATCCTCGCCTCGCCCTGTTCGGCCGGGGCCTGGCCCGGTTGGCCCGCGGCCGCCTGGGCACCCTGGGCCGCGGCTGGGTCACGCGGGCCGGCCACCTCGACCGCGGGCCGGCCAGGCATGGGAGTGTAGGACACCGGTCGTTCGGGAGACCCGGCCGGCTGCCCGGGTACCACTTCGGGCTTGGTGTACAGGACCCACAGCGTGGCCGCGACCGCGATGAACAAGATCATCGGGAACGCGAAGGTCAGTATCGACCCGCCGAAGCTCCACGCGCTGTCGGCCAGCGGAGCCGAGCTCAGAACGTGCACCGCGCATTCCCTTTCTTCGTTTCGGGCCGCTGCGTACTACAAAGCGTAGAACAGGAACCAGAACAGCAGCGCCATCAGGGCCATAAAGGTCCAGACCGTCGTGAAACTGCTCAGCGACGCCTGGAACCGTTGCACCTTGCGGACCTCGGCAAACGTCGGCGGCTGCTCCACGAACGATATGGCCGGGATGGAGTGGGACCCGACCAGCAGGATCTCCAGCCAGATCAGCCCCCCCACCAGCGTCACCACGAACACCGGGTAGAAGCCGGTGAAGACGCTCGCGTAGCCCGAACTGCCCGGCGGGAACGGCAAGTGGATGAGCTCGATGAGCTGCAGCACGACCGCGCCGAGCCCGAGGAGCATGGCCGCCACCCCGCAGGCTTGCCAGACCACCTTGTGCCCGGACTTGATCCGCTGGAGTCCGTAGTAGTTCACGAAGGCGCTGGTCAGCATGGCCAGCATGATGATCGTGCCGAGCAACGTCGACGGCCCGCGGAAGTCGGTGTTGGCCCACCGGCCCGCGGAGTTCAGTGACCGCAGGTAGAAGTAGGCGAACGCGAAGCAGGCGTACAGGAACACCAGCCCGCCGATCGCCAGCCGGGAACCCGTCCAGGCCGCGTTGATCCCCGCCTCGTGGTAGAAGCCCTCCTCCTCGGCCGCCCGCGCGGCTTCCGTCTCGGCCGGCGTGAACGCCGACATGTCAGCCTCAGCCATGGCCTACGCCTCCACTCCAGCCGCTCGGGCCCCTGCTCCTGAGTAGGCGGATCCGACCACGCCGAGCGGCGGGTTCAGGTCGGCCACCGGCAAGGCGTCCGGGTTGCCGTAATCGTAGGGGCTGGACAAGATCACCGGCACCCGCTTGAAGTTCTCCGGCGGCGGCGGCGTGGACAGCTGCCACTCAAGGCTGCGCGCCCGCCACGGGTTGCCGACCTCGCGCTCCCGCCAGAACAGCATCGACATGACGAAGTTGATCAGGAAGATGAGGATCGAGCCGCCCAGCAGGAAGGCGGAGATCGACACCCAGTCGTTGAGCGTCTCCAGGTTCCGCGCGTACTCGAACACCCGGCGCGGCATGCCCGCCATGCCGAGCGCGAACAAAGGCAGGAAGGTGGAGTTGAAGAAGATGAACATGGTCCAGAAGTGGATCTTGCCCAGCGTCTCGTTGAGCTTGATTCCGAACATCTTCGGCAGCCAGTAGTAGATGCCGCCGAAGAACGCGAAGATCAGGCCGCCCATGATCGTGTAGTGGAAGTGCGCCATGACGAAGAAGGAACCGTGCTCGGTGGTGTCCGCGGGGACGTCGGACAGGAACACGCCGCTGATCCCGCCCAGCAGGAAGTTGAAGTAGAAGGCCAGCGCGAACAGCATCGGAATGGTGAACCTGATTTTCGCCTTCCAGAACGTCCCCATGCCGACCAGGAAGATGAACCCGGTCGGGATCGAGATCAGCTCGGTGGTCAGCATGAACAGCGGCCGCATGTCCGGGTTGATCCCGCTGTCGAACAGGTGGTGCTGCCAGACGAACCAGCTGAGGATGGCCACGCCGAACATCCCGGCCACCATGACCTTGTAGCCGAACAGCGGCTTGCGGCAGAACACCGAGACGATCTCGGAGATCACGCCGAAGCCGGGCAAGGCCAGGATGTACACCTCGGGATGGCCGAAGAACCAGAACAGGTTCTGCCAGAGGTAGCTGGAGCCGCCGAGCTGGTTGGTGAAGAACGCGGTCTGGAAGGTCCGGTCAGTCAGGCCCATGTAACAGGCGCCGACCAGCACCGGAACCGCCAGCACCTGCAGGAACGACACCGTGAACATCGACCAGACGAACACCGGCAGCCGGCCCCAGCGCATGCCGGGCGCGCGGTAGTTGATGACCGTGACGATCATGTTGAAGCCGGCCAGGATCATCGAGATGCCCATCAGGCCGAACGCGACGAAGTACGCGTCCATGCCCTGCGTGGCCTGCGTGGCCAGCGGCTCGTAGCCGGTCCAGCCGGTGGGGAACCCGCCCATCAGGACGGCGGACAACAAGATCACGTATGCGGCCGGGGTGAGCCAGAAGCCGAGCGCCTCCAGCCGCGGGAACGCGACCCGCTTCGAGCCGATGAGCAGCGGGCCGAAGTACTGGCCGAACGGCCCCAGGATGACCGAGGACATCATCATCATCATCATCGTGCCGTGCTCGCCGACCACCATCAGGTACTGTTCGGGGCCGATGATGTGGTAGGTCGGCGACAGCAGCTCGGTCCTGATGGCCATCGCGAACAGTCCGCCGGTGAGGAAGTACCCGATCATCCCGAACAGGTACTGGATCCCCACCACCTTGTGGTCGAGCGTGTACCTGAAGTACTTGGCCAGGCCGGGGTCTTCCGCGCCGTACAGCCTGGGCTCCTCGGGCAGCGGCCTGCCCACCATCAGCCCGAGCAGGTCGTTGAACACGCCGAGCCCGGCCAGCCAGCCAATTATCCCGAAGACGTACCCGAGCACGATCGCCACGTCGTTCGTGTCGGCCAGGGCACTGCGGGCGTACCCGCCGCCGAGGAAGTTGCCGAGCCAGTGACCCAAGAAGTAGCCGATCACGGCGCCGATCACGCCGGTGTGCACGCCCGGGCGCAGCCACCAGGGCCGCCCGGCGGCCGGGACCTCGGGACCACGGCCCGTGGGTTCTGCTCGCTCAGGCTGGACCTCGATAGCCATCCGTCACTCCTTCGCCGACGTCATGGCGGACAGAACGTGCGCCGCACTCTGCGGCGGGAAGCGCCTCATGGCTGCACCGGGTTGCTGGGTCCGTAGAAGTAGCCCGCGGCACCGGTGACGCCGACTATCTTGACCAGGTTCTTGCCGAGCTGCGGGATCACGGTCGGGTCGTAGGTCAACGCGAACGGAGGCAGCGCGGCAAGCACCCCGGATGCCTGCTCCTTGGCCCGCACGCCGGTGGCCCAGGTCTCGAACCCGGACTGGGTCATGACCTGCCCGGAGTTGTACATGGCGCCGTGCCAGATGCCGCACAGCTCGTTGCACCGGACCTCGAACCCGCCGAGCGCTTCCGGCGTGGTGAAGGCCACGTTGTCCACCATCGGGTTGGCGTCGGCCTTCACGCCGAGCTTGTAGGCCCAGAAGCTGTGGATCACGTCCAGCGACGTGACGTGGAACTCCACCGGCGTGTTGATCGGCAGGTCCAGCACCGTCGATTCGAACCCGCCGAACTGCGGGTACCGGTAGGTCCACACCCACTGCTGGCCGATCACCTGGACCTGCAGGATGTGGTTGTTACCGGGAGTCCAGGTGGCCGAGTTGGTCCCGGCCAGCGTCCAGATCGGCGACGGGCCCTCGCCGGCGCCCGCGCCGGCCGGCCCGATGAGCTCGACCGTGCCGAACACCGCCAGGAACAGCACTATCGCCGAGGTTCCGATGATCCAGGTCGCCTGGACGGCGGTGTTGCCGTGGATCGGGGCGCCGTCGCTGTCGTCGCCGGGCTTGGCCCGCCAGACCACGATCGCGTAGATGAAGTAGAGCACCACGCCGATGACGACCGGAGCGCCGGCCACCGCCAGCACCGCGATGTCGAACTGCTGGTGCCTGGCCGAGCTCGACATGTCGCCGGGCGGCAGGTGGGGCTTCCAGGCGAACCAGATGACCAGGCTGGCGGCGAGGGACAGGATGAGCCAGATGAAGAACAAGCGCCAACCGTGCGGCGGCTCAGCCTTGGCGTCTCCGCCGACTTCCGCTGGGGTGTCGGCCGCTGTCATGTCGCGTCCACGTACATGAAGCCCGTCATCCAGCCGAGGGTCTGCATCGGACCGCCGTTACCGTGGAGGAATCCGCCGCCGCACGGGATGAGGCACTGCCAGCGGTACGGGCCGGTCTGGGCCGGAGACATGAAGCTGAACGTCTCCAGCGAGTACGCGCCACCCGAGGTGGGCGTGCACGGCGACGAGCTACACAGGTTGTTCACCGAGTTCTCCGCGTTGGGCGAGGCGACCGGCACGAACACCCCCAGGTCCGGGATGGCGAACGTGTGCCCCACGTTGCAGTCCGACCACGAGTTGATCAATCCCGTCGTCTTCGGTCCCCCGATGGGATGGTTGTTCTTGTCGAACTGCTGCACGGTCACGGTGTCGCCAAGGGTGCCCTGGACCTTGCTCCAGTAATTGTTCCGCAGCGGCGTGCAGCCGTCGTAGCCGTAGATGGTTACGTCAACCCTCGTGTTGGCCGGCACCGAGAACAGCGTCGTGTGGATCCACTGCTTGCTCGTCGGGTCCTGGGTGTAATAACTCACCCAGTCCGGCCTGGTCGCGGTGTTGTTCTGCGGGTCTTCCTGAAGAACCACGTGGACCGTGCCGCGGGAGGCGGCGTAGTGAACAGTGGTCAGCTGGGTTGTCGCCGAGCCTATGTAGTAGTAGGCAACGAACACCCCCAACCCGACCACGAGGAGGAAGGCCACGATCAAAGCCGCCGCTCGGGCAGGCACGGACACTCGATCACCACCTCGCTTCTTCTGAGCGCAAGGCTGAACGCAGGGGACCGGCCGTGCGGTAGACGTCGCGGCCCAGCCGGTTTGATGCCTGCTCGGGTCGATCATCGAATCGACCGGTGGCCCGAGGCAACCTCTGTGATCTCAGATGACCAAATTGTCATGTCTCCGCTTCGCCGGAGGCCGACCAAGTTATGGTCCTGAACTGCGACGATGACTCACAGTTCGGGTACCTTACCGACCTTGAAGGCGAGGAACAACCGTTTGCAGCAGGGATCTGCCGTCACCGTGGCCCCGGCGGGCCGGAGCGGCCGGCGTCCGCGCTGCGGAAAACACCTTTATGATGGCGGCGGACCGGGCGGCCACCCAGTGCGGTACCCGTGGTCGGCCGGCCCTGGAGGAACCGATGACGGCAGCACCGACCGGGGACGGACCCAGGCGGCTTTCGGGCTGGCCAGTGCTGCGCACTCCGCGGTGGATGCTCGCGGGGGCTGGGGTACTGGTCGTCGGGATGACGCTGGTTGCGATCCCCCATCATCCGTCCACCTCCGAACGCGCATCCGACCTGCGCGGAGTAGTGCAGGAGATGAAGTCCGACATCGAATCGTGCGCCGGCGGCGTCAGCGAGTCGCTGACCGCGCTGCAGGAGATCCAGTCCGGGGCCAGCCATGACACCAAGACCGCGGTCAGCATCGCCGTCACGGGCGCGGCGAACTGTTCCCCGGCTAACAGCATGCCCATGGACGACCTCGTCCAGTACCAGGTCCCCGAGTCGCTGTTCTCGTTCCATCTGGACACGACCGTGAACGATCTGGTCACCTGGGGGTTCCCGGACGCCCAGCGGGTGCAGACCGACGTCGCCACGCTGCTGCTCGCGCGCACGCCGTCAGCGGTCCGCCTCGCCACCGCGCAGCTGCACCGTGATCAGCGCGTGCTCGACGGGGAGCGCGCCACGATCGACGGCATGATCGACGCGGCCAGTAAGTCGCTGTCCGCCGACGTGGCGCCTCCGGGCCTGCCCGGCTGAGAGCCGCTGGCCAGGATCGGGTCAGGCGCAGCCCCGGGTGCGGCGCCAGCCCCGGTTGACGCGTCTGTCAGGCCTGGTGGCGCGGCGCGGGAGTCGCGCGCCGGTCTTCCCCAGCCCCGGACGCGGGGATACGGCGTCGCGTCGGCGGGTTCCGCGGGCGCGGCATCGTCTTTCGTCCAGGCGAGCAACGCCACGGCGATGACCGGGATGAACGAGGCGGCGGCCACGGCCCACATCACGAAGGCCGTGATCTCCTGGTCGTCGACCGGGGTCAGGTGACCGCCCGGCGGGTCGTAGGCGGGCACCACGGGATGGCCCGCGAATCCCAGTAGGTAGGCGGCAACCCAGATGGACCACATGGCCAGCGTCGCGATCAGCCCGCGCTGCGCACGCGTGAGCCGCGGCTCGAGCGGCGGCGAGGTCACCAGCTCTAGCCAGAGCCCGATTCCGGCGGCGCACAGCGTGATCGCCTCCGCCGCGACCAGGGCGGGGTGGCGGGCCAGCGCGTCGAGAATGGGCAGCAGCCTCCAGAACAGGCAGATCACGACCCACGCGATCAGGTAACCCAGCGCCCAGATGATCTGCGGCCGACGCCGCCGTGCACCGGCCAGCCGGTCGACGAGACGGGCCTCGCCGGTTGACAGGCGAAGGGTGCGCCAGGGCGCTCCAAGCACGATGAGGGCCGGGCCGGCCATGGCGAACACGCAGAACTGGATCGACTCGACGAACAGGTACCGCCGCGCGAGAACGCCGATCGGCGGCACCAGGCACGCCACGATGAGCACGGCTCCGGCCGCCGCCAGCCAGCGGCGTGACCCGCGTCGGGGCGGTGACGGGTCCGCGTTATCGCGCAGCTTCGCTTCCATGAGACGACAAGCTAACCCAGGGCTCCGCTTGAAGGCCAGGGGTGGCCCGATGCCGCCAGGTAAGAATTGCAACCGATTGTGTGACAGGGCCGTAACAATGCCCGCCACCCTGACCTGCCGCTTGACCCGAGCCCGGTATCACGGGCACGATCGCCTTTGGGGAGGACTGTACTGCTCTGGCCCCGTCGCGGAAGGCCTGCCGCCCGAGGCCGCACGACACGGACCGAGGTAGCGGGCATATGTCGCACGACGGAGCGGCGCGGACTGCGGTAAACCCGGGGCCGGACCGGACCGCGAAACGCATCCTCATCGTCGATGACGAACCCCAGATCCGCTCCTTCATCGGCCGGGCTCTGACCGCCGCCGGGTACGTGACGGAGTTCGCGAGCACCGGAGCGACGGGGCTGCGGCAGGCGCTGGCCGATCACTTCGACCTGATCATCCTCGACCTGGTCATGCCGGACCTGGAGGGCCGGGAGTTCCTGGATCGCCTGCTGAGCGACCGGCAGGACCAGGCGGTCATCGTGCTGTCCTGCCTGGCCGATGTGGCGACCAAGGTCGGCTGCCTGGAGCGGGGCGCCCAGGACTACCTGACCAAGCCCTTCTCGCTGGCCGAGCTCCTGGCCCGGGTCAGGCTGCGCGTGGACGCGCATCCCCGCGAGGACGCGGCTCGGCCCAACGCGGCCCCGGCAGGCGGCGAGGTGATCGCGGCCGGAGCGCTGGTCCTGGACGTCGGGCGGCTCGTCGCGGACATCGGGAACGGCCCGGTGCCGCTGACGCGGCTCGAATTCCTGCTGCTCAGGGAGCTGACCGAACACGCAGGCCAGTCGGTATCCAAGGGAACGCTGCTCGCTACCGTGTGGGGCTACGACTTCGACCCCGGCTCCAACGTGGTCGACGTATGCGTGCGGCGCTTGCGGTCGAAGCTGGGCTTCGACCTGATCAAGACGATTCGCGGTGAAGGCTATCAGCTCGCCGACTACTGACGACGGGAGCGCCGACCGCATCTCCGGGCTCGGCCGGTCCGCCGTCAGGCTGAGCAGGTCCGCCATCGGGCTCAGCTGGCCGTTCCGGCCCGGGTTGCTCGACGCCGCGTGGGCGGTCTTCTCCGCGATCAACCTGATCCTCCTGCTGGCCTATCCCGGCTGGGAGGCAATCCCCTTCCACTTGATCTGGATCAGCTTCACGCTGCTGTACGGGTTCCGCATCTGGGCGCTCGGACCCACGCTCTGGGTGCTGGGCCTGGTCATGGCGGCGACCGCCGCGGGTACCGGCCTGGCCGTCGTCCGCGGCTCAGAACCGGCCGCCGAGCTGAGCGAGGTCCCGCTGATGGCGGCCCTGTTCGTCGCTGTGGCCTGGCACGCGCGGCGTAAGCTGGCCGCCGAGCAGGAGTCCCGCCTGGTCGGTGAGCAGAACGCCCGGCTGCTCACCATGCAGCGCAGGTTCCTGCAGGACGCCTCGCATCAGCTCCGCACGCCGATCACCATCGCGATGGGGCACGCCGAACTGCTGGCCGGCGACCTGGCGGGCCGGCCGGAGGGGAACGACATCCAGGTGGTGCTCGGCGAGCTGAACCGGCTGCGCCGGATCGCGGAGCGGCTGCTGGTCATCGCGGCCGCCGAGGGCCCGGAGTTCCTGCGCCTCGAGCCGGTCGCGCTGGACACCTTCATCGTGGAAACCTTGCGCAGGTGGCGGCCTACCGTCAATCGCCGCTGGCAGCTCGGCCGGCTGGACAAGGCCACCGTGCAGGCGGACCGGGAGAGGCTGGGCCTGGCCATCGACGCGCTAATGGAGAACGCGGTGCGGCACACCGGTGACGGCGATGTCATAAGGTTGTCGGTCGTGGCGGGCGAATACGGCATGCCGGTCCGCGTGTTCGTGGCCGACGGCGGCCAGGGCATCCCGGCCGACCTGGTGCCGCACGTGTTCGACAGGTTCCGCAGTGGTGACGGCAACCACCCCAGCGGGACCGGCCTGGGACTGGCGCTGGTCCAGGCGGTAGCGCGCGCGCACGGCGGGGAGGTCCTGGTGCGCAGCCGCCCCGGCCGGGGCAGCGAGTTCGAGCTGCGGCTGCCCGGGCCTACGGGACCGCTGGCGCTCCCGTCGTCGGCGCCGATCCGGGCGGACGCCGCCGACGACGAACTCGCACGAAAGCCGTGACCGGTATGGGACAGCGGACGTGGGCGGGCGCCATCGGCGAGATGCGGCGAACGGCACGTACGCACAAGCTCGCCACCGGAATCGTCGCGCTGTGCGTCGCGGCGTCGCTGGTCGCAATCGTCCTGGTCGGCCTGGGCTCGGGCGCCGCGGGCTCGGCCAAGCCGGCCGCCGACCCCGTGGCGCCGGCGTTCAGCCTCCCCGTACTCGGCCATTCCGGGCAGCGGGTCTCGCTCGCCGACTACCGCGGCAAACCGCTTATCTTGAACTTCTTCGCGTCCTGGTGCGACCCGTGCAAGCAGGAAACCCCGCTGCTAGCCAGCTTCTACCGATCCGAGCACGGCAAGGTCGCACTCGTCGGGCTGGACGAGAACGACGTCGTGGCCAACGCGCTGTCGTTCACCCGTGACCATGGCGTCACCTATCCGGTGGGCTGGGATCCCGGGATCATCGCCGCATCCGCCTACGGCGTCGCCGCGCTGCCGCAAACCTTTTTCCTCAACGCCAGGCACCAGGTCGTCGATCGCGTCTTCGGCGCGCTTACGCTCGCCGACATCCACCATGGCATCGCCCTGGCCACCGGAAACCGGTCAGCAAGCGCCGCCTAGCTGGCCGGCTTCCTCGACTTGCTGGCCAGGCCGGCCGCCCCAGTCAGGCCGTACACGGCGCCGCCGTGCCAAAGGCCGCTCAGCACCCCGTCGATCATTCCGCCGCCGGTGACGACCGACAGGACCAGCGCGACGGCGGCGCAGGCGATCGCGGGCAGGATGGCGAAGCGCCACGGGTGAGCCCTGGCCCAGCGGATGGCACGGCTCGGCTTGGCCCGCCACAGCGCACCGGCCGCGGCGACGACGAAGAACGCCACCGCGCCCAGCGCCAGCGACCCGCTCAGGGCGCCTACGCCGAAGCTGGCGTGGATGAGGTGCAGCCCCAGGTCAGCGACCGCGACGACCCCGCCGGTCGCCGCGGCGGCGGTCCACGGCGCCGACGACATGGCCGCGCCGGAAACCGACATCTCCTCGCGCCGGGAGAGATCCTGCTCATTGTGAGTCGGTGCGGACATCGAGTCCCTGCCCTTCAAGCACCACGTGCGATGTTCACGTCATATCGCGTCTTTGACGCAGCGTACCACGCTATTCGGGATAATCCACCCGCGGCGCGCGCGGGCACCGCGCAGGTGCGTGATTTGCCTCACGGCGGTGACTTACCCGGAGCCGGTGGCGGCGAGCACGGCGAGCAGGATGGTGGTGCAGGCGGCGATGATGTGCGCGGCGATGACGGGGATGGGTGGACGCCCGACGGGTGGCCGGTCATCCCCGCGCCGGGCCGCGGCTGCGGCGGTGACCGGGGAGGTGGCCGGGCTCGGGGAAGCGGCCGGGCTAGGGGAGGCGGTCGCGCTGGAGGCCGGGGTGAGGAAGACCAGGGCCATGCCCAGGCTCGCCACCGCGACCAGCAGCCCGCAGCCGGCCCAGGCCAGGCCGGTGACGCCGGTGACCAGGTAGATGATCCAGATCACCAGGCCGGTGAGGGCCAGCCCGAAGTGGGTGAAGTTCAGCACTGGCCCCCGCCGGTGGCCCGGCCGCGCGCCGCGCCGCCGGGTGCGGGTGATCCACCGGGCCATCATCGACGCTCCCAGGCCGGCGGTGACCAGCCAGGCGACCAGCGCCGCGAGGCTGAGCGCGGCCCGGCTGGGCGGGCGTGACGGGGGAGCCGCCGCCGCAGGCTGGCCGGGCGCGGGGACGGCGCGGATCAAGTCGGCCACGTACCGGCTGTCGCGGCCGATGAGCTGGCGCTGCCGGACCTTCCCGGCGACTCCGGCCGCCTCGGCCTGCAGCGCCCGGTGGACCGCTACGTTCACCTCGAGCTGGCTCAGTCCCTGGCAGGCGGCCGGAACCGCGCTCACCGTGACGTGACGCTGGATCGCGGCCAGGGCGACCTGGAAGCACGAGCTCGCCGAACCCCGGGCCACCGCGGGCTGGCTTGAGCACCCGGTTACCACCGCCGCCAGCACAACCCCGGTCGCCATTGTCGCGGCGTAGCTGCGCCACCGGCTCCAGCGCACGGCGCCCAGTCTGGCCCACGGCTCGGCGAGGCGGCAATCCCCCCGCGGGAAGCGAGCCGGCACACCCGATCGGGACATACCCTGGTCTGGTCGAGGGCGAGGATGATGCGCGAGAACGAGAGCGACAGCGGGAGCGACTGGCCGCCGCCGGAGTACGCCGGCCCCTGGGCACCGCGCGACGCGGGCGGGGCAGGCGCGGCTCCCCGGCCGGAAGACGACGATCAGGACACCATCGCCTTCGGCAGCCCCACCGACGCGGACGGCTATCGCCGGGACCCTTATCCGCTCGGCTATCCCGGCCAGGCCGACGACCAGGGATACGACGACGATGGCGGCTACGGGAGCTACCCAGGCCCGGCCGGTCACGGTGGTTACGGGGACCGGGGCCAGTGGGGACCTCCGATCCCGCCGCCACCGCGGCGTTCCCGGCGCGGCGGGCATTTCCTGGTCTACGTCGCCATCGCCGCGCTGGCGGCCGGGATCGGCGCGGGGGTCACCGTCGCGTTGGCCCACCATGACGCGGGCTCCTCGGCCGGCATCTCCAACGCGGTCCCGGCGCCGCGCAACAACGCGGCGGGCAGCGGGTCCTCATCATCGCTCAACCAGACGGCGGTCGTGAACAAGGTCAAGCCGGGCCTGGTCGACATCACCGCCACGCTCAAGTACGACAGCGAGACGGCCGAGGGCACCGGGATGATCCTGTCCGCCTCGGGGCTAGTGCTGACCAACAACCACGTGATCGACGGGGCCACCTCGGTCACCGCGTCGCTGGCTGACTCGGGCCGCACCTACCAGGCACGGGTGGTGGGCTACGACAGCACCGACGACGTCGCGCTGCTCCAGCTCGACGGCGCCTCGGGCCTGGCCACCGTCAGGTTCGGCAACTCGTCGCAGGTCAAGGTCGGCACCGCGGTCCTCGCGCTGGGGAACGCCGAGGGGCGCGGCGGCGTGACGCCCGCCGCGGGCGTCATCGACGCGCTGAACCGCTCGATCCAGGCCAGCGACGAAGGATCGGACACGATCGAGGACCTCAATCACATGCTGCAGACCAACGCCCAGATCCAGCAGGGCGACTCGGGCGGCGCGCTGGCCGACAACGCCGGGCAGGTCATCGGGATGGTCACCGCCGCGAACACCTCGGATCAATACGGGCAGTCCGGGGGGACGATCGGCTTTGCCATCCCGATCGACAGCGCGCTGGCCATCGCCGGTCAGATCGCGCGCGGACAGGCCAGCTCTTCGGTGTACATCGGAGTACCCGGCTTCCTCGGCGTGGAGGTCGCGCAGAGCGGCAGCGCCAGCCCGCAGCAGCAGGCCGCCGACGAACAGCAGTTGGGCAACGGCCGCGGAGTTCCCCGGTTCGGCGGCGGGAACGGGTCGGGCTGCGTGAGCGCGGGCCAGGAACCCGCGGTGCCGGGGACCATCGCGCCGGCCGGCACCGGCGCGCTTATCGTCGGTATCTTGTGCGGGACGGCGGCGGACGCCCAGGGCCTGGCGGCCGGCGACGTCATCACCGCCGTCAACGGCACGGCCGTCACGACCCCGGGCTCGCTGACCGGCATCACGGCCAGGTACCACCCCGGTGATGTCGTGTCGGTCAGCTGGGAGGACACCGGCGGCGCCAGGCACACGGCGGCCATGACGCTGGGCACCGGCCCGGCCAGGTAACGGCGCGGCGCCCGCCAGCCACGCGCGCAGCCGGGCTTCGCACTCGGCGATCTGGCCGGTCTGCACGTATTCGCCGGCCGTATGCGCGATCTCCGAGATGCCGGGGCCGTAGTTCACCGCCGGGACGCCGAGCGCGGCGAACCGGGCGACGTCGGTCCAGCCGAGCTTGGCGCGGGGGGTTCCGCCGACCGCCGCCGCGAACGCGGCCGCGGCGGGGTGCCCGAGACCCGGCCGGGCCCCCTCGGCCACGTCGAGCATCGTGACCGGCCAGGCCCGGAACAGTGACCGCACGAAATCTTCCGCCTGCGCCGCGTCCCGGTCCGGCGCGAACCTGTAGTTGACCGTCACCACGCACTCGTCGGGGACCACGTTGCCCGCGACGCCGCCGCGGATGCCGACCGCGTTCAGGCCCTCGTGGTAGCGCAGCCCGTCGACTTCGGGCTCCCTGGGCGTGTACGCGCGCAGCACGTCGAGGATGTCGCGCGCCTCGTGGATCGCGTTACGCCCCATCCACGAGCGCGCGGTGTGCGCCCGCTGGCCCGCGGCGGTGATCTCGGCGCGCAGCGTGCCCTGGCATCCTCCCTCGATCTCGCCGGAGCTGGGCTCCATCAGGACCGCGAAGTCGCCGGTGAGCAGTTCCGGGCTGTGCCGGCTGAGCCGCAGCAGCCCGTTGCGTTCGGCGGCGACCTCCTCGCAGTCGTAGAAGACGTACGTAACGTCCCGGACGGGCGAGGTGAGGTGCGCGGCCAGCCGCAGTTGCACCGCTACTCCGGATTTCATGTCCGAGGTGCCGCAGCCGTAGAGGCGGGATCCCTCGGAGCGCGAGGGAACGTTGCCGGCCAGCGGCACCGTGTCGACGTGCCCGGCCAGGACCACCCGTTCCGGCCGCCCGAGTTCGGTCCGCGCCACGATCGCGTGGCCGTCGCGGCGGACGTCCAGGTGCGGCAGCAGGCGCAGCGCGGCCTCGATCGCGTCCGTCAGCGGGCCTTCTTCGCCGCTGACCGAGGGAATGTCAACAAGTTGCGCGGTCAGCGCCGCGCCGTCAAGATCCAGGTCCAGGTCCACCGGGCCAGCTTAGGTCGGCGCCCGGGCGCCGCTGGCGGCCCGGGCCGGCATGGCCTTGGCCGCGGCGCGCAGCGCGGTCAGGATCACCGCCACCGACGGCCTGCGCACGCTGGCCGTACGCGCCACCGCGTGGACGTCCCGGGCTAGGTCGAGGCCGTGCGGCAGGTCGCGTACCGCCACTCGGCGCTCTGCGGCCGCGACAGCCAGCCGCGGCAGGATGGCGATGCCGATCCCGCGCGCCACCAGGCTCACGATCGTGGACATGCCCTCGAATTCCGACAGCACCGGAGGCGCCACGCCCACGGCGGCGAGCAGCCGGTCGACCGCCTGCCTGGAC
>JASIGD010000214.1 GCA_030045295.1 Streptosporangiaceae bacterium | reverse complement strand
AGACCGTGGTCGTGGTGACCAGGCTGGAGCCGGTATCGGACTCGGTCAGGACCCGGCCCGGTTCCGGTTCGTCCACCCGCATCCGGTACTCGCGGGTGCGGCCGCCCGCGGTCACCTTGAACCGGGTGACCGTGCCCGCGCCCACGCCACCGGATTCCACCCGGAAATCCGAGAACGCCGGGGGCAGGAAACGCGGGTGGTGCTCGCGCATGTCCGCGACATACCGGTAGACCGCATCGGCCGGTGCATCGATCGCACGCTCAGCGCAGACAACGATTTTCGCCATGCCAGCCTGTCTATCACGGCCAGTCAGTGCACTCACATGCGGCGAAGGGCACGAGTGATCCTGCTATTCAGGAGTTAGGCAGTTCTGCATCCAGCGGGCAGGGCATCTGCGTCAGCAAGGCCGTCGGCCACGAGGACATCGCGCCGTCCGGTGCGCTAGCCATCGGTGACGTGCGCGGGACCGGACTTCGGCGCCTGAGTTCGTGTGACTGCCGGCGGACCCGGCATCGGTAAGCGCCGGACTATGGCTGGCCGACCCTGGGCACCCGGGGCCGCCCGCGCGCAGCTTTCCAGGCTGGCTTGGGGATCACGGGCGCGGATTTCGGCGCGGCTGCCGCGTATCAGGTGGACGGAAGCTCCCTCTGCGTATCTGAGAGCGCTAAGCGCCAGGCTGGGGAGCCCGTCCGGTTGAGCTGCCCGGGCAGCGGTCGCGTGCCGGGTGGACTGCGCCTGAACATCAGGCTCGCCTTCGCCCTCTGGCGTGGTTGCGCGCCGCCGTCTTCGGAGCAGAAGGGAATTGACCGATGACAGATCAATGGAATGCCGACATAGCGCAGAAATCACTGCCGGACTACGAGCTCCCCCCGCCGGGGTTCGACTTCGCCGCCGCATCCAGCCGCGACCGGCTTCGCTACGGCTTTCCGGCCGAGCCGGACCGCCAGACCCAGCCCCGCATGTGGGCCAAATGGGAACGAAACCTCCACCGGCCCTGGCGCCGCGTGGCACCTCAGTATGAGCTGCAGCCTGCCCGTCCGCTCCCGGCCACGTTGCCGACGGGGAACGGCACCAACTCGCACTGGTCCGGAGCGGTCGCGACACCGCCTGCCGGTCAGGGGTTCGCCAGCGTCTTGAGCACGTGGATAGTGCCGGACGCCTACCCGCCCCCGTCGGCCTGGAACGGCCACGGTTACAACGACGGCCTCTACAACGCGCTGCACTGGGTCGGCATCGCGGGGGACATCGGCGCCGGAGCCGGTAACCTGCTGCAGGCCGGCACCGGGACGAACGTCAACGTGGCCAGCGGCGTCATCTCCGTGACGGCCTATTTCTGGTTCGAGTGGTGGAACAGCACCCTCGACAACGGCTACGCGATACTGAAGGGTTTCACCGTCACCCCTGGCGACACCATCGAGGTAGCGGTCTGCAGCGACGGCAACACCGGCGGCCTTGCCGCCATCGCCAACGTGACCAGGAGCGAATACATGTCGCAGCCGATCAACCCGCCGGCGGCGAATCTCACCTTGGTAGGCAACACCGCCGAGTGGATCGTGGAACGGGAAGGCTTCACGGGTGGTGGCCTGTCCACGCTCGCAAACTACGGATCGATATTCTTCTCCGACTGCCTGGCCGGCGGTTCGGGTTTCGAGGCCAACCTCAGTGGCGCCGGACTGGTCAATATGGTGGACGGTTCAGCGACCGTCTCGACGGCGCTCGACGTGAGCGCCACCGTGCTGGAGTGCTATTACGGCACCAGCCAGCCGTAAAACGCCGACGCGGCAGCGAGGGCACGGCGTTACTCTCATGGCCCTATGAGTCGCTTCATAGCACTGATCCGCTCACGCCGCCACGAGTCCGGCAATCCGCGGGTGGGCGTGTCCGCGGGTTCTGGAGCTGGGCAGGCCGCCGTCGGCGTAGGGTCACGATGGGGAAACGGAGTATCGCGTACGAGCCTGCGGGAGGGATATGAGGCAGGTAAGCCCAGCACAGAGCGGGCTGCCGACGTCAGTGGACCGGTATCTGCTGCCGGATGAGCGCTTTGTCATTACAGTCCGCATGCACCCGGCAGTGCTGGCCGGACCCCTGGTCCTGGCCTGCGGCGGGCCTGTGGCGGCCAGGCTGTGCCTGGAGATATCCGGGCTGCTCCGCCAGGAGGAGCAGGGCGACAACCATAAACCCGCAGACCGGCGATGAAGGAATGACCGCGCAGGACTCCGCCAGACCTGTTCAGCAAGAGTAGTACACCTCGCCAGAGCAGGTGCGCACGCTCGCATTGCTGAGACCGGGACGATCAGCGCGGCTGACGCTCACTCGTGCCGATGTGAGCACGTATTGCATAAAGCCTTTTATATTGGCAATAGGTTCTAATGCGCTTATCGCATCGCATTCTGGCGAAGTGCCCGGCTACAATGACGATTATTCAGGCGGTTGCGCAGAAGTGCAGAGGGCCGAGGGCTCCGGCCGCCGAATCGCATGCGTCTCCTTGATGGTGAGTTCCCTGGTTTCTGTTCGCCTCTGCCTTGGTTGTCCGGTGTCCGGCCGGTCGAACCGGTGTGGCGGCTACGTTCTGCCGCGTCCGGCGGATTAGCTGCGTGTGGCTATGGCGGATCCTGCAGACGGATGGCCTGGCGGATCATGCACACTGACTGCCGCCGAGCCTGGATCGATAACAGCACCAATTAGTGTCTTCACCCTTACCTATCGTTAGGCGTTCAGTGGGCAGACGTTCTGGTAGCCGAGGCTGGATCCGACGTAGTCACCCCATTCGGCGCGGCTCAACGATTGACCTGTGGAACCGCATAGGTACGGGACGATGTTCTGCAGGTAGGCGAAGTTCCACAGCTGCGCTGTTCCGTCGGCATTGGCGCTGGCCAGGACACTGCTATTGGCACTGAACGCCACCGAGTTGACGGCTCCGCCGTCGCCGGTGAACGGGTTGCCGATTTCCTGGTCGGTGCTGACGTCCCAAAGCCGGACCGTGCCGTCGGCGCCGCCGCTGGCCAGGATCGCGCCGTCGGGGCTGAACGCCACCGAATCGATCGCCTCAGTACCGCCACTCATCGGGTTGGTGATCTGATTTTCGGTTGCTACGTCCCATAGCCTGATCGTGTAATCCACGCCGGCGCTGGCCAGTTCTTGGCCGTTCGGGCTGAACGCCAGTGAAGTGACCGCGTAGGTGCCGCCCATGAAGGGCTTTCCCTGCGGCTGCCGGGTGCTAACGTTCCATAGCCGGACCATCCCGCTCGCACTGCCGCTGGCCAGGACTTTGCCGTCCGGGCTGAACGCCACCGAGTTGACCGGCCCGCCATGGCCGACGAACGGCTCGCCTGTGAGCTGCCGGGTGGCCACGTCCCAGAGCCGGACCGTCCCGTTAGCACTCCCGCTGGCCAGGATCTTGCCATCATGGCTGAACGCCACGGAATCGATTGCGCCGCCGCCGACGGTGATCGGCGCGCCGATGGGCCGCTGGGTAAGCACGTCCCACAGCTGAATCGTCCCGTTACTAGTCGCGCTGGCCAGAGTCTTCCCGTCCGGACTGCAGGCGACCGAATCGATGGCGGCCGTACCGCCATCGAGCAGGTCACCGATTTGCTGGCCGGTGGCTGTGTTCCACAGCCGCACGCCCCCTTTGGCGGTGCCGCCTGCCAGGATCTTGCCGTTTGGGCTGAGCGCCACAGAGTTGACCGATCCGGCATTGCCGGCGGCGGGCGTGCCCATCGTCTGGCCGACGGGCACGTTCCATAGCCGGAGAGTGCCGTCATTGCTGCCGCTAGCCACGATCCGGCCGTCCGGGCTGAACGCCACAGAGTTGACCCAGCCGGTGTGGCCGGTCAGCGAAGGGCCGATCTGCTCGCCGGTGGCCGGGTTCCACAGCCGGACCGTCTCGTCGTTACTCCCGCTGACCAGGACCTGGCCGTCGGGGCTGAACGCCACCGTGTTGACCGGCTTGGCGTCACCGCTCAGCAGCGTCCTGACCAGCTGGCCATTGGCGGCGTTCCACAGCTGCACAGCGCCGTTCTTGCTGCCGCTGGCCAGCGTCATGCTTCCGGGGCTGAACGCGACCGAACTGACCCCGCCAAGATGGCTGGTGAGGGGATGGCCGATCGGCCGGCCGGCCCCGATGTCCCAGAGCCAGATCGTTCCGCTGCTGTCGCCGGCGGCCAGGACCTGGCCGTTGGAGCTGAACGCCACCGAGTTGACCTGGCCGGCATTGGCCAGGTGCGCGCTTTCGGCGAGCTGTCCGGTGGCCACGTTCCACACCTGGACGGCCTGGTTGTCGCTGCCGCTGGCCAGGAGCTTGCCGTCCGGGCTGAAGGCCACCGAGTTGACCTCCCCGGCGTTGGCGTGCAATACCTTCCCGATCGGCTTCCGGGTGGCCACGTCCCACAACTGGATGACCTGATCCGAACCGCCCGTCGCGAGGATCTGGCCGTCCGGGCTGAACGCGAGCGAATTGACTTCTCCCTCGTTACCGGTGAACGGCTTCCCGTCCGGCTGGCCGGTGGCCGCATTCCACAGCCAGATCATGCCGTTCTCGGTACCGCAGGCAACCACCTTCCCGGTGGGGCTGAACGCCACCGTGTAAACCATGGAACCAGCCGGAAGCACGTTGACTCCAGGCAGTGCAGCGGCGGCCAGCATCGCGTAGCTTGCCGCTGGGTCAGACGGGTCAAGGCGCCACGAGGCCACACTTAGCAGCTTGGACAGGACGGGATTGGTGTCGCCCAGTTCTTCGCTCTGGGCGGCCAACTGACCAGAGACTGCCGCGTCACGTTCACTGGCGGTCTCTTGACTGTTGCGGATGGCCAGGAACGCAGCCGATGCGAATCCGACGACAAGAACCACCAGGAACGCGATAATGCCCCGGCGCCGACGCACCCGGCGGTGGCGGGCGCGCTCGCTGGCGCTGATGAAGTCACGTTCGGCCAGGCTGAGGGGTGGGTAGCGGACGGGATCGGCGCTGGCCTTGGCGGCCGTCGCGGCCGCGTCCTCGAGCAGGCTGCCGCCATAGAGGTAGGACGGATCGCGGGAATGGCCTTCCCACTCGGCCGCGGCGTTGTGCAGCCTGGTCCGGACGATCCGGTCGGCGTGGGTCCTGGCGAGCCATTCATCGCGCAGCAGAGGCCAGGAGGTCAGCAGCACTTCGTGACTGATCTCCACGGTCCCGGCGGCGAGGGTAAGAAGCCGTTCGGAGGCAAAGGCCTCCAGGACCGCCTCCACGTCGCGCGTTCGTGCCGCGTCCTTGCCTTCGGCTAGTTCCGCTCGGCTGGCCCGTTCGGCGGTATCCACGCTGTCGGCCGTGGTGGCCGTCAGCCGGATGAAAATTTGCCGGGCCGCAGCCTGCTGAGCGGGCGTGAGACTGTCATAGGCGTGTTGCGCGCTGGCCGCGACGGCGCCTTCGATGCCGCCGGTCCGCTCATAGTCGGCGACGGTCAGAGCATGCCCGGCGCGGCTTCGCCAGGCCTGGTCAAGGGCATGTGAAAGCAATGGCAGTATTCCCGCGCCATACACTGAAGTGCGGCGCGAGATGGCGCCTGAC
>JASIGD010000213.1 GCA_030045295.1 Streptosporangiaceae bacterium | reverse complement strand
GGCGACCGTCACGTGTGCCGGTTACCTGTCTGCGAACCTCTAGTCCCGGCCAGTTCTCGCTACGACCCTGACCCACTCGACAAGTGGCTAAGGAAGCCGGGAACCGCGTTACGGCGGTCGGCGTTCAGGAACGCCAAGGCAGGCAGGCGCAGCCGCCGCGGCTGAGGGCGGCTGCCGGCCACCCGCGCAGCCTGAGCCGGCACCTGCCGGCGGCTTGGAGGCCGACTCCTCAGGCGGCGTTCTTGGAGTTCTTCGGCCGCCGGGACGGGCTCGCGGTGCCACGCGCGAACCGGTCCTTGCCGCCCGCGGGGCGGCCCGGCTGGCGGGTCCTGCCGGGATGACGGGTCCCGGAAGGCCCGCTGCCCGAAGCGGCCCCGGCGGGGTGCGGGGCAGGCGGCGCCGGGGGGACGGGTGTGCCCGACGTGGCGATCTGCCGGATCACGTGATGCCCGGTTGCTACCTCGTCGCTGGCCGCGGTGATGCCCGCGGCGTCGTGCAGCCGCCGAAGTTCACCGACCTGGCCGTGCTCGGCCAGCGCGATGACCAGGCCGGCGGCGCCGGCTCGGGCCGTGCGGCCCGAACGGTGCAGGTAGTCCTTGGGATCGTTGGGCGGGTCGAACTGCACGACCAGGTCGACGTCGTCCACGTGAATGCCGCGGGCCGCGACATCGGTGGCGACCAGCACACGCGGGTGCCCGGCGGCGAACGCGTCCAGCGCCCGTTGCCGCTGGTTCTGGTTGCGGTCGCCGTGGATAGCCGCGGCGGCGACCCCCGCCCTGGACAGCTGTCTGGCGAGCCGGTCCGCGCCGTGCTTGGTGCGGACGAAGAACAGCGTCCGTCCCGGCCGGCTGGCGATCTCCGCCGCGACCGGCACCTTGTCCTGCGCGGACAGGACCAGCACCCGGTGCTCGGCAGGCCCGGAATCCGTCGAGGCGGTGACCGCGTGCAGCGCGGGATCATGGACATAGGCCGTTACCAGCTGGCCGACGCCGCGGTCCAGGGTCGCGGAGAAGAACATCCGCTGGCAGGCCGGGGGCGTCAAGTCGAGGATGCGGGTGACCGCGGGCATGAAGCCCAGGTCGGCCATGTGGTCCGCCTCGTCGAGCACGGTGACCTGGATGCCGGCCAGCGTACAGGCCCGCCGCCCGAGCAGGTCGATCAGCCGGCCTGGTGTCGCCACCACGACGTCGGCGTCGCGGACGCGGGCGATCTGCCTGCCGATCGGCACGCCCCCGTAGACCGTGGTGATGCCTACGCCCACGCTGCGGCCCAGCGGCGCGAGCGCGTCGGCGACCTGCTGGGCGAGCTCGCGGGTGGGGACCAGGACCAGCCCGCGGGGCGCCTTCTCTCGCCGCCAGCCCGTACTGGCCGCGAGCCGGGTCAGCAGCGGGAGGCCGAAGGCCAGCGTCTTGCCCGACCCGGTCTGAGCACGGCCGAGCACGTCTCGGCCGGCCAGCGCGTCGGGAAGAGCCCGGGCCTGGATCGCGAACGGCTCGCGGATGTCACGCGCCGCGAGCGCGCGCACCAGCCGGGCGTCTAGGCCGAGCTCGGCGAACGTGGCCGCCGTGGGCTGCGGCGCCGCGGCGGCGGCGTCCAGGGCCAGGTCCAGCCCGG
This sequence comes from Streptosporangiaceae bacterium, assembly GCA_030045295.1. Next base: position 1,216 of record JASIGD010000213.1, on the reverse strand, counting down.
AATATGGTTCTGCGCGCTGCGGCCCTGGTAGCCGCGGGCGGCTGGCCGCGACCGGGCCGCGGCCTGTGGTGGTGCGCGCACCACCCCGGCCATAGCGGCCCGAAGACACGCGCGGACGCCTGGAACTACGGGGCATGCGGGAAACTCCATCGGTGGTTCGGGGGTCGCATGCTCGACAGACATCAACGACAAACCGCTGACTTAGCCGGACTGTTCACGCAGCGACCAGCGGGCTGCGCGCCCGCGGGAGCGGTGGCGGCCATCGCCGCCTTCGGGTGCAAGGCTACCAGCACGGTGCTGTACTCCGCCGCCCTGGCTGCGTTACCCCGAGCCGCTCGCGGACGGCATCGCAATCAAGCCGGGGGACTGTGGAGAAATGCGCGTCACGAGGATCCTGGCCGGCCCGCTTGATCCGGAAGCAGGCGGCGCGCCGCCAGCTGGCTACGCCTGCCCCGCTTGTACTCCTGAACCGCCCACATGATGCCGTCCGGGTCGTTGAACAAGCAATAGCGAGAGCCCGGAGTACCCTCGGGGCCCAGCTGCTGCACCTCGCTGATGCTCACTCCCCGCCCGGCACGTTCGCTGCGGATGGCGCCGGGGTCCCCGGCGACGAGCTGGACTCCCTTGACCGAGCCGGGGTTCACCGAGCGGCAGACCGCCGCCGATCACCACTGAGCAAGCCGAGCCGGGCGGTGTCATCTGGACAACTCGCATGTTCTCGCCTGGCCTGACGTCGTGGTCGAGGTTGAAGCCCACCTGCGTGGTATAGAACTCTTCCGCTGAGTCGACGTCCCGTGCCGGGACAGGAACGACGTCGAGCTTCATCTCCATCAGGCGCCCTCGCCTATGCGACGGTTGTGCACTGCGTGGCGGCTCCTACCCTCGTGGCCGCCGCGAGAAACCGGCCCCACGGCCGCAGCCCATGGCCGGCCGGCGGCTTCCGGGTGTGCGGTGAGGTTGTCACCTGAGCGTGAGTGCACCGACTGCGCCAGACATGGCGATGTACTGCATTACTCTGATCGAGATGACGAGCAACAGCCGCGTGAGCGCCCGCACTCCAGCCTCTCCCGAGCGACGCGATTTCATCCGCGAGATCGTCGCCGCCGACGTGCGCGAGGGCAGGGTCTCGGAGATCGTGACGCGCTTCCCGCCCGAGCCGAACGGATACCTCCACCTCGGCCACCCCAAGGCGATCGCGCTCAACTTCGGGATCGCC
>JASIGD010000212.1 GCA_030045295.1 Streptosporangiaceae bacterium | reverse complement strand
CCTAGCCGGGCCTGCCGTCCAGCCGGCGTTGCGGCGGGCCGGGCCCGCAGACGCCGGCGCGGTGATCTCGGTCATCGGCCGCGTGCACGAGGCGGCGCGCGACTGCGGCCCGATCACCTGGGACGCCGCGTCGGTCAGCCGCTGGCTCGCCGACCCGGATACGTACGCCTACCTCTGCGACGACGGCTTTCTCCTCTACCGGTGGCACAACGGGAACGACGCCCTGCTCGTCGAGGGCGCCGAGGCCATCTCCGGCCCGACCGCGCGCGCCTTCTGGTCGCTCGTCGGCTCACACGCCTCGATCGCGGAGAAGGTCTACGCCCGGGTCGGTCCGGCCGACGCGTTCTGGCGGCTGACCCGCGAGCGCGACGCCGACACCGACCACCGCTCGCTGTGGATGCTCCGCGTCGTCGACGCTGCCGCGGCCATCGCCGCACGCGGCTTCCCGCCCGCGGTCACGTTGAGCATCCCGCTGGTCATCGCGGACCACGCCCGTCCCGCCAACTCCGGCCGCTGGCACCTCGCCGTCGGCGAGGGCAAGGGCTCGCTGAACCCGATGACCGCCGCAGACTCGCCGCCCCCGAAGACACCGGGCGGTTCGCCCCCGGCCGGGCCGCTCACGCTGGGCGCGCGCGGCCTGGCCGCGCTGTACGCCGGGAATCCGGTAGCCGCGCTGCGCCAGGCCGGCCTGGCCACCGGCGGCTCGCCGGATAGCGACGCGGCTCTCGCCGCGGCGTTCGGCCCGACCGCCTACATGCTCGACTCCTTCTGAGCCGATTGACGCAACACGCCGGTCGCGGTGCGGGACCCGGACACCGCGGGCCGGTAGGTTCGTAGGCGAACAGATGTTCGTGGGAAAGCCGGACGCCGGCCCTGATCTGTATGACGTGGAGCACCTGGTGGGCCTGACGTACGCGCGGCACCCGATCCGGGTGCTCGGCGTGGATCCGGGCCTGACCAGGTGCGGCGTCGGGGTGGTGGACGGGGCGCCCGGGCGGGCGCTCACCCTGGTCCGGGTCGGGGTCATCAGGACGTCAGCCGATGACGAAATCGCGGTGCGGCTGCTCGCGATCGAGACGGAGATCGAGCGCTGGCTGGACACCTGCCAGCCCGACGCGGTGGCTGTGGAACGGGTCTTCAGCCAGCAGAACGTGCGCACGGTAATGGGAACCGCGCAGGCGGGCGCGATCGCGATCGTGTCCGCGGCGCGGCGGGGGCTCCCCGTCGCCTGGCATACTCCCAGCGAGGTCAAGGCCGCGGTGACGGGAAACGGGCGCGCCGGTAAGGACCAGGTCACGACGATGGTGACGAAGCTGCTGCGGATCACGGACCCGCCGCGCCCCGCGGATGCGGCCGACGCGCTCGCGCTGGCCATTTGTCATCTGTGGCGCGGCGGTGGCGCCGACCCGACGAGGCCGCGGCTCGCGGCCCTCGGCCGGTCGGCGGCGGCCAGCGTGAGGAGGTAGCGCATGATCGCTCATGTGCACGGAACGGTCGCCGGGGTCGCGCCCGACGGTGCCGTCATCGAGGTCGGCGGCGTCGGCCTGCGGGTGCAGTGCACCCCCGGCACGCTGGCCACGCTGAAGCCCGGAGAGCACGCCCAGGTGGCGACCTCCCTGGTGGTCAGGGAAGACTCGCTGACCCTGTACGGCTTCGGCTCCGATGACGAAAGGAACGTCTTCGAGCTCTTGCAGACGGCCAGCGGGGTCGGCCCGAGGCTGGCGCTGGCCATGCTGGCCGTGCATACGCCCGACGCGCTGCGCCGTGCCGTCACGGCCGAAGACCTGGGCGCGCTGACCATGGTCCCCGGCATCGGCAAGAAGGGGGCGCAGCGGATCGTGCTCGAGCTGAGGGACAGGCTCGGGCCGCCGGGCGAAACCGGTACCGCAGAGGTCGGCCTGCCGGGGTCCGAGCCGCTCCGGCGCCTCCCCTTGTGGCGCGACCAGGTGCAGTCCGGCCTGGTGAACCTCGGCTGGCCGGCCCGCGACGCCGACCAGGCGATCGCGGCCCTGGAACAAGACGGCACGATCGGCGCGGCGAACGGGGACGCGGTGGACGTCGCCACGGTCCTGCGCGCCGCGCTCCGCAGGCTCAGCAAGCAATGAGCGAGGACGACGCCCTGGCCAGGGCCGAACAAGCCGAGCTCGCCGCGCGCCGGGAAAGCCTGGGGGACGGGCCCAGTCCAGACGAAGGGCTGGTGTCCGCGCTGGCCGAGGCGGACGAACGAGCCATCGAAAGCGCGCTGCGGCCCAAGCGGCTCGCCGACTTCACCGGCCAGGCCCGAGTGCGCGAGCAGCTGTCCCTGATCCTGCAGAGCGCCCTGCGGCGTGGCCGGCCGCCGGATCACGTGCTGCTGTCCGGCCCGCCCGGCCTCGGCAAGACCACGATCGCGATGATCGTCGCCGCCGAGCTCGGCGCGCCGTTGCGCATCACCAGCGGCCCGGCGATCGAGCGTTCCGGCGACCTGGCGGCGGTGCTGTCCACGCTCAGCGAGGGCGAGGTGCTGTTCATCGACGAGATCCACCGCCTGGCCCGGCCCGCCGAGGAAATGCTCTACCTGGCCATGGAAGACTTCCGGGTCGACGTGGTGATCGGCAAGGGACCGGGCGCGACCGCCATCCCCCTGGACATCGCCCCGTTTACGCTGGTCGGGGCGACAACGCGGGCCGGGCTGCTGCCCGCTCCGCTGCGGGATAGGTTCGGGTTTACCGCACATTTGGACTTCTACGCCCCCGACGAACTCGAGCACATCATCCGCAGGTCAGCCGGGCTGCTCGGGGTGACGCTCACCGACGAGGGCGCGGCCGAGCTGTCAACCCGGTCGCGAGGGACGCCGCGGATCGCCAACCGGCTGCTCCGCCGGGTCCGCGACTACGCCGAAGTCCGGGCCGACGGCGTGGTGACCGAGCAGGTCGCCCGGGCCGCGCTCGAGCTCTACGAGGTGGACTCCCATGGCCTGGACCGGCTCGACCGGGGAGTACTGGACGCGGTGGTCCGCCGGTTCGGCGGCGGACCGGTCGGCCTGTCTACGCTGGCCGTGGCGCTGGGGGAGGAGGCCGAGACCGTCGAGGTGGTGGCGGAGCCTTTCCTGGTCCGGTGCGGGCTGCTGGCGCGGACCCCGCGCGGGCGGGTGGCCACCGCGGCCGGCTGGGCCCATCTCGGCCTCACGCCGCCGCCGGCGCTCGCCGAATCGCCCACTTTGTTCGACTAGCCGCGCAGCGTCACTCGCCCGAATAACCGCGCCCAGGTCACGATCACCCGGCAAAACCTCGTAGCCTGTTGGTGCGTGGTCCAAGCGCGGTTAAACTTCGGCAGTTGGTCGTTGGGTCCGCCGCGACCACGCCTCGCAGAACCAACTGGAAGGATGCCCCGGTCATGGGGACTACAGCAGCAGCCGTCGAAGCGGCGTCGAAGTCGTCAGGCAGCAGTTCGTTTACGTTCATACTCCTGATCGCAATCGTCTTTATCGGCTTTTATTTCCTGATGATCAGGCCGCAGCGCCGCCGCCAGCAGCAGGTCCAGCAGCAGCAGCGCACCGTAACCCCCGGCGCCAGGGTCCGCACCACGGCCGGGATGTACGCCACGGTGAGCGCGGTCGACGGCGACGACGTGATCCTTGAGGTCGCACCCGGCGTGGACGTCCGCTACATGAAGCGCTCCATCATGGAGGTCGTCTCTCCCGGGGACGCCGAAACCAGCGACACCGCCGCGGACGCCCACCCGGACGGGTACGCCGACGACGACTACGCGACCCCGGACGACTCCGACACGTCCGAGGCCAGCGAGGACGCCGAGTCAGCGACCGAGGGCCTGGCCGATTCCCACGACGGCGTGGCCGGGTCAGGCAACGCGTTCTGAGCCGTCGGCTGGCTTGAGGGACCGACAGATCTAAGACAGGCGGAGAAGTGGCAGGCCCAACGAATACCGCGCCGCATCCCGGGCGGGCGCTCGCGGTGCTCGGCGCGCTTATCGTGATCATGCTCCTGGGCATTGTCGGCGGGAACCTGTTCAGCCCGAGCCAGTGGCACAACGATTTCAAGGTCGGCCTCGGCCTCGACCTGTCCAGCGGCACCCAGGTGACCCTGCAGGCGAAGACGCTGGACGGGAAACCCCCGTCCAGCTCCGCGATGAGCGCGGCGACCTCCGTCATCCTGGCGCGGGTCAACGGAACCGGCAACTCCGGCGCGCAGGTCCAGCCGCAGGGCAGCGACCTGCTCGTGGTGACCGTGCCGGGCAAGGGCTCGGAGCAGACGATCGCGCTGGTGAGCCAGACCGCCCTGCTCATGTTCCGCCAGGTGCTCCTCTACGAGCCGTACACCGGGTCCAGCAGCTCGTCCTCGTCGGCCAGCTCGGGCGCCTCGGCCAGCGCCAGCCCTTCGGCGAGCGCGAGTCCCTCGGCAACGGCCACCCCCTCCCCGTCCGCCAGCGCCACCAGCACGGCGAAGACCTCCGCCAAGATCGTCCCTGACGTCGCCGCCAGCGCGTCCGCGAGCGCGAAGGCCACCCCTTCGGCCACGGCGAGCCCGAGCGCCAGCCCCAGTGCCAGCTCGTCGTCCTCGACCAGCGCCACCGTGTACGGGGACCAGAGCCTGGTGAACAAGAACGTGCTCAAGCTCTTCAACAAGCTGGTCTGCACGCCGAATGACACGCAGGCGTGGAAATCCCAGGTCGGCTACGACACCGATACCCCTTACAACAATCCGGACGAGCAGGTCGTGGCCTGCGGCCAAAACGGGGGCCAGTGGGGCAAGTACGCGCTTGACGTGGCCAAGGTGCAGGGCAAGTGGGTCACCTCGGCCACCGCGCAGCTGTCCACGACCTCCAACCAGTGGCAGGTCAACCTGACGCTGAACAGCGAGGGCACGTCCGCGTTCAGCACGCTGACCTCGCACCTGTACGACACGTACTACTCGGGCGCGCAGAGCGGCGATGAGGACGACAGCATCCTGGACCAGGTGGCCATCGCCCTGGACGGCAACGTCGTGTCGGCCCCGGAGATCCAGCAGCCCATCCCCGGCGGAGACGCCCAGATCACCGGTAGCTTCACCCAGGAGCAGGCGACCCAGCTGCAGAACGTGCTGAAGTTCGGCTCGGTTCCGCTGGACCTCAAGCCCCTCTACACCACCTCGGTCTCCGCCCAGGTGGGCCGGGACCAGCTGGTCGCCGGCCTGATCGCGGCCGCCATCGGGCTGTCCCTCGTGGTGGTCTACTCCTTCGTGTACTACCGCGGCCTCGGCGTGGTGTCGGTCTCGAGCCTGATCATCTCCGGCTTGCTCACCACCTTGTCGGTGATCCTGCTGACCAAGTACCAGAACTTCCACCTCGAGCTTTCCGGGATCGCCGGCCTGATCGTGGCGATCGGCATCACCGCGGACTCGTTCGTCGTGTTCTTCGAGCGATTGCGGGACGAGGTGCGCGAGGGCAAGCAGCTGCGCCCCGCCGTCGAGGCCGGCTGGAAGCGCGCCCGGCGTACCATCCTGGTCTCCGACACAGTGTCGTTCCTGGCCGCGCTTTTGCTGTACTACTTCGCCATCGGCGAGGTCAAGGGGTTCGCGTACACCCTCGGCCTGACCACCATCATCGACGTGGTGGTCGTGTTCCTGTTCACCAAGCCGATGGTGACGCTGCTGGCCCGGACCAGGTTCTACGGCAACGGCCACCCGCTGTCCGGCCTCGACCCGGCCCGGCTCGGCGCCCGCACGCCCTGGCGGTCTTCGGTCCGCAACCCGGTCAGGCGCAGGCCTGATTCCGCGACGCGCCGCACGGTCTCCCGCCCTACGGAGGGTTCATAATGTCGCGCCTGGGCCAGATAGGCGGCAGGCTCTACCGCGGCGAGGTGTCGGTCAACTTCGTCGGGCGCAGGCGCCTGTGGTACATGATCTCCGGGGTGATCCTGGTGATCAGCATCCTGGCCCTGATCTTCCGCGGCCTTGACTTCAGCGTCGACTTCAAGGGCGGGGCGGTGCTGACCTTCCCGGCGCCGTCGGCCACGCTCAGCCAGGTGCAGACCGCCGTCAGCGACGGCGGCGTCAGCGGCGCCGTCGTGCAGCAGACCCATACCGCTGGCCAGCCGGCCGGCTGGCAGGTGCAGACCAAGGCGCTGACCGAGCCGGAGACCCTCGCGCTGGAATCGGCGCTGTCGACCAAGCTCGGCGTGAACGGGAACGACATCAGCACCACCACCGTCGGACCAAGCTGGGGCAGCCAGATCTCCACCAAGGCGCTGGAGGCCCTGATCGCCTTCCTGGTCGTGATCGTGCTGTACCTGTCGATCGCCTTCGAGTGGAAGATGGCGGTGGCGGCCTTCGTGGCCCTGCTGCACGACCTGGTGATCGCCACCGGCGTGTACGCGCTGGCCGGATTCCAAGTCAGCCCGGCGACCGTCATCGGGCTGCTGACCATCCTGGGCTACTCGCTGTATGACACGGTGGTGGTCTTCGACAAGGTCCGGGAGAATACCGCCGGCCTGCTCAGCGGGGCCAGGAGCACCTACAGCGACGCGGCGAACCTCGCCCTGAACCAGACGCTGGTCAGGTCGATCAACACGTCCATAATCGCGCTGCTGCCGGTCAGCGCGATCCTCATCGTCGCCACCGCCTTGCTCGGCGCCAACAACGAGCTCGAGGAACTCGCGCTGGTGCTGTTCGTCGGCATGCTGTCCGGCACCTACTCCTCGATCTTCATCGCCACCCCGGTGCTCTGCGACCTCAAGGAGCGCGAGCCGCAGTACCAGGCCCTGGCCAAGCGGGTGAGCGTGCGCGCGGCCGGCGGCCGGGCCGCCAGGCGGGCCGCCGCCAAGGCGGGGTCGGCGAGCCCTGCCGTCGCCATCGCGTCGGCCGC
>JASIGD010000211.1 GCA_030045295.1 Streptosporangiaceae bacterium | reverse complement strand
CGACGAGCGCCTTGGGCCGACCGAACCTGGATCCTTCCCCCGCGGCGAGCAGCACCCCCGCAACCGACGTGCGCACGGCTCCCAAGCCTACGCTGCCGCCCGCGTGGGTCCTGGCCGCGGATGGCCGGCCGCCCGAGGCTAGAGTTGACAGTTCGCGCCCGGTGCACCGACTGACGTCGTTGGAAAATGCATGTTCTGATGCACGTGCATTTTCTTGACAGAGTGGCCGGTGAGCGACGATACTGCGAAGGCCGCAGGACTGCCCTCTTTGGGAGAGTCCTGCGTGTCGGGAGGTGACTCCCGGCCCGCCGCGGGACCTCGCTTACCCCCCCAGCGGGGTCCCGCGGTCCATGGGGGAAGACGCGGGATCCTGGCCGGTGAGCCGGCGGAGGCCGGGGGATCCTGGCGGGTGAGCCGGCGGAGGCCGGGGGATCCTGGCCGGTGAGCCGGGGATCCTGGCCGGTGAGCCGGCGGAGGCGACGGGATCCTGGCCGGTGGCCGCGGGATCCCAGCCGGTGAGCTGATGGTGGATGCGGCCCTCGGTGGCGGTCAGCGGATGCCCGGTGCCGCCCCAGCGCAGCTGGATCAGCTCGGCCGCGATCGACACCGCGGTCTCTTCTGGGGTCCTGGCCCCGAGGTCAAGGCCGATGGGCGACCGCAGCCGGGCGAGCTCGTCATCGGTCAGGCCGACCTCGCGCAGCCGGGCCAGCCGGTCGTCGTGGGTCCGCCTGCTGCCCATCGCGCCGATATATCCGGCTGGGGTGCGTAGCGCCACCTCCAGCAGCGGCACGTCGAACTTCGGGTCGTGGGTGAGCACGCAGATGACCGTCCTGCTATCCACGTTCTCCCCGGCGAGGAACCGGTGCGGCCAGTCGACCACCACCTCGTCCGCGTCCGGGAAGCGCGATTTGGTAGCGAAGATCTTCCTGGCGTCGCACACGGTGACGTGGTAGCCGAGGAACTTCCCGACGCGCGCGACCGCGGCCGCGAAATCGATGGCGCCGAAGACCAGCATCCGGGGCGGCGGAGCAAACGAGTTCACGAACACGCTCAGCTCGTCGCCGCGGCGCTCGCCGTGCGCGCCGTACCGGCGGATGCCGGTCAGTCCCTGCGCGAGCATGCCCCGGGCGTCGTCGTCCACCGCTGCGTCGAGCCTGGCTCCCGAGCCGAGGGTGCCCGACGCGCGGGCGGGCCGGATGGCATCTGCGTCCGGGCCGCGCGGTTCCGAGGCGTCCGCGGCCCAGATCACCCGGCGCGCGCCGATCTGGCCCGGTCCGGAGATAACCGTCGCGATGGCCACAGGCTCGCCGCGCCGCACCGCCGCGGCGATCTGGCCCAGCTCGGGGAACCGGGCCCGATTGACCGGCTCGACGAAGATGTCAAGGATCCCGCCGCAGGTCAAGCCGACCGCGAACGCATCGTCATCGCTGACCCCGTAGGTCTCCAGGACCGGGTTCCCGGTCTCGCGGACGTCCATCGAAACCTCGTAGACAGCGCCTTCCACGCATCCGCCGGATACGCTGCCGATGACCTCACCGCCCGCCGACACCGCCAGCGCCGCGCCCGGGTCACGAGGCGCACTGCGGAACGTGCGGACCACCGTGGCCAGGCCGAACGTCTCACCCGCTTCCCACCACTTCGTGACCTTGCTCAGGATGTCACGCACCGCGTCACCTCGACCTTGCCGTCCCGCCGCATTCCTGTTCGGGGAACCTGCCGTCCCAGTGAGACTATTCCCTTCCGGAACCGACCAGACCGCGACCGGCTGGCGCTATTGCTCGACGGAGCGGCGCAGTTGCTGGCGTCCGGTCACGCCGCACTTGGCGTAGATGTTGCCCAGGTGGTACTCCACGGCCTTGCGGCTGATGAACAGCTCGGCCGCGATCTCGGCATTGGACAGCCCCTTCCCGACCAGGTGGGCCACCTCGGTCTCCCGGCTGGTCAGCGCCTGCCTGGAGTGCTGGGTGGCTGGGTTGACGGGAAGATCACACTCGGCCAGCTCCTCTTCGGTCCGGGCGATGAACGGCGTAGCCCGCAGCGCCCGGTACAACTCGTTGGCCCGCCGCAGCCGCTCGACCGCGTCCTTCCTGCTGCCCGTACGCCGCAGCAGCCGGCCGTGGGCCAGCAGTAGCCGGGCCGTGTACACCGGGCTGCCGACGCTAGCGGTGTCCTCGCCGCGCCGGTAGATCTCCCTGGCCTCTTCCGCGGCGCCGTGCTGCTCGGCCAGCCAGCCCTCGAGCCAGGCCAGCGCGGGCCGCAGGTAGCCGATCTCGCCGCCGTCGGCCCGCAGCTGGTCAAGGACGGCGGCGGCCTGGTCGAGCTGGCCGGATCCGATCAGGCCCTCGGCCAGCAGCGGCCGCCACAGCACCGCGTACATCCGGCTGCGGCGGTCCAGGGCCGCGTCGTCCTGCCAGGGTCCCAGCGCGTCCGCGATGCCCAGGTAGTCACCGGCCGCCTGGCAGACCAGGGCCCGGGTCATCGCCGCGTACAGCCTCTCCTGGCCGTAGTCCAGGCTGGCCGCGGCCTGCTCGGCCAGCCGGGAGTGCCGTTCGGCCTCCTCGACCTGGCCCCGGCCGGCCGGCACGCAGCCCGCGGCCAGGTGCAGCAGCGGCAGATCGTACTGCCGGGCATGGATCGCGGCGGCGGACACCGCCTGCCCGGCGGTGAGCAGCGCGTCGTCCCACCGGCCGGCCAGGTACTGGGCCAGCG
>JASIGD010000210.1 GCA_030045295.1 Streptosporangiaceae bacterium | reverse complement strand
ATCGCGCGGCACGTGCCGGAAAATCCCGCTTATGCTGTTCGGTACGCGCATGCCGCCGCTGCCGCCGTGCTGCGCTGGGCCGCCGCGCTGGGAACAAGGCCAGGCGAGTTCCGGCCGCGCCTGCTCGCCGGGCCCGAGGAGCTGGCGCTGCTCGACGGCTTGTCCTGGCTCCCGGAACGGGTGGCCGTGGCCGCGCGCCGCGGTCGGCCCGACGAGTTCGCCGGGTACCTGGAGGAGCTGGCAGCGCGGACGATTGAGACGATGAGCACCACCGGCTTCACCACAATATCGAGCATCAGCAGCGAGCGGCTGTGGCTGGCGGACGCGGCGCGGACCGGGCTTGCCGCCGGCCTCGGACTGCTCGGGGTCGGCGCGCCTAGCCGCCTGTAGGCCGCTCGCCTTGGATCTGAAGGGAACCGCATGAGCCGTGTCGCGCACCCGGCCGGGCCACGCCATGGTGACGTGCTGCCCGCTGACCATCCGCCCGCCCCGCCGGCTGACCTGAACGCGCTGCACCCCGGGATCTGGCCCCGCAGCGCCCGGCGTACCAGCGGCGTGCTGACGATCGGCGGGACGGACGTGCGGGATCTCGCGGCCGAGTTCGGCACGCCCCTGTACGTGTGCGACGAGGGTGACGTGCGGTCGCGGTGCCGGGATTACCTGGAAGCGTTCGGGCCGGACGCCCGGGTGTTCTACGCGGCGAAGGCGTTCTGCTCCCGGGCGGTGCTGCGCTGGGTCAGCTCCGAAGGCCTGGGCGTCGACGTCTGCACCGGGGGCGAGCTTGAGATCGCGCTCTCAGCGGGCGTGCCACCGGACCAGATCGCGCTGCACGGTAACAACAAGACCCTCGATGAACTCGCGCGGTCCGTCTCGGCCGGGGTCGGGCACATCGTGATCGACTCGTTCGAGGAGATCGCCCGGCTGTCCTACCTCACCGACGAGACCGCGGAACGCCCCAACGTGCTCGTCCGCGTCACCACCGGGGTGGAGGCGACCACGCACGAGTTCATGGCCACCGCGCACGACGACCAGAAGTTCGGCTTCTCGCTGGCTTCGGGGGCCGCCGACGAGGCGGTGCGGCGCGTGCTCGCCTGCCCGGGCCTGGCCTTCGCCGGGCTGCACTCGCACATCGGCTCGCAGATCTTCGACACGGCCGGGTTCGAGGTGGCCGCGCACCGGGTGATCGACCTGGCGGTCAGGATCCGCGACGAGCACGGCATCGAGATCGCCGAGCTCGATCTCGGCGGGGGGTTCGGCATCGCCTACACCGAGGAGGACGACGCGCCGGAGATCAAGGAGCTCGCGCAGAGCCTGCGGCAGATCGTGGACTCGCAGTGCCGTGCCGCCGGGCTGGCCAGCCCGCGACTGACCGTCGAGCCCGGCCGCGGCATCGTCGGGCCGTCCACCGTGACGCTGTATACGGTGGGCACCGTCAAGGACGTGGACGGGCTGCGGACCTACGTCAGCGTGGACGGCGGCATGAGCGACAACATACGGACCGCCCTGTACGACGCCTCGTACGCCTGCGCGCTGGCCTCGCGCGAGTCCTCGGCCCCGCCGATGCTGTCCCGCGTGGTGGGCAGGCACTGCGAGAGCGGCGACATCGTGGTGCGGCACGCGTACCTGCCGTCCGACCTGGCCCAAGGTGACCTGCTCGCCGTCCCGGCCACCGGCGCCTACTGCCGGTCCCTGGCCAGCAACTACAACCACGTGCCCCGGCCCGCCGTGGTCGCGGTGAGCCAGGGCGCTGATCCTGCCGTAATCGTCCGCCGCGAGAGCCTGGACGACCTGCTCAGCCTGGACGTCGGATGACCGATAACCTCCCGGCGCTGAAGATAGCCCTGCTCGGCTGCGGGGTAGTCGGGTCCCAGGTCGCCCGGCTGCTCGCCGAGCAGGGCGACGACCTCGCGCTGCGGGTCGGCGCGAAGCTGGAGCTGGCCGGGATAGCGGTCCGGCGGGTCGGCCACCCGCGGGCCGCCGGGATCGACCGGGCGCTGCTCACCGCGGACGCACCGGCGCTCGTGAGCCGGCCCGACATCGACATCGTGGTCGAGGTGATCGGCGGCATCGAGCCGGCCAGGTCGCTGCTGCTGTCCGCGCTGAAGAACGGCAAGCCGGTGGTGACCGCGAACAAGGCGCTGCTCGCCGAGGACGGCGCCGAAATCTACGGCGCGGCCCGCCAGTACGGTGCCGACCTGTATTACGAGGCTTCCGTGGCCGGCGCCATCCCGCTGCTGCGCCCGCTGCGGGAGTCGCTGGCCGGCGACACCGTGCATCGCGTGCTCGGCATCGTCAACGGCACGACCAACTTCATCCTGGATCGCATGGACTCCTCGGGCGCTGATTTCGCCGAGTCGCTGGAGGAGGCCCAGGCCCTCGGCTACGCCGAAGCCGACCCGACCGCGGACGTGGAGGGGTTCGACGCGGCCGCGAAGGCGGCGATCCTGGCCAGCCTGGCCTTCCATACGCCTGTGACCGCGGCCGACGTGCACCGCGAGGGCATCACCGAAGTCACCGCCGCCGATATCGCCAGCGCCCGGGCGCTGGCCCGGGTGGTCAAGCTCCTGGCCATCTGCGAGCGCTGCGACGGAGGCATCTCGGTACGGGTTCACCCCGCGATGATCCCGCGCTCGCATCCGCTCGCCGCCGTCAGCGAGGCGTATAACGCCGTGTTCGTCGAGGCGACCTCCGCCGGCCGCCTGATGTTCTACGGCGCTGGCGCCGGCGGCACGCCGACCGCGAGCGCGGTGCTGGGGGACATCGTGGCCGTGGCCAGGAACAGGCTCGCTGGCACGCGCGGCCCGGACGCGTCCACCTACGCCGGGCTGCCGGTCATGCCGATGGGGGAGACGCTCACCCGCTACCACGTCGCGCTTGACGTCGACGACAAGCCCGGCGTCCTGGCGCCCGTGGCCGAGGCGTACGCGCGGCACCACGTCTCCATCGAGGCGGTCCGCCAGGCCAGCCGGGGTGAGGAGGCGCAGCTCGTGATCGTGACGCACACGGCGCGGGACGCGGCGCTCGCCGCGACCGTCCGTGACCTCGAGGCGCTGCCCGTGGTCCGCGCGGTGGCCAGCGTGATGCGAGTCGAAGGGGAGGAGGAGTGAGGCCCGTGACCGAACCACCGCTGGGGGCCAGGCGGGCCAGAGCGCAATGGCGCGGGGTGATCGCCGAATACCGGAGCTGGCTGCCGGTCACCGACGACACCCCGGTGGTCTGCCTGCGCGAGGGCGGCACGCCGCTGCTCCGCGCGCCGGTGCTGTCCGCCCGCACCGGCTGCGAGGTGTACCTGAAGGTAGAAGGCGCGAATCCGACCGGGTCGTTCAAGGACCGGGGGATGACGGTGGCGATCAGCGTGGCGGCGGGCGCCGGCGCCAAGGCGGTGATCTGCGCCTCGACCGGCAACACGAGCGCGAGCGCCGCGGCCTACGCGGCCCGGGCCGGGCTCACCTGCGC
>JASIGD010000209.1 GCA_030045295.1 Streptosporangiaceae bacterium | reverse complement strand
GTGACGATCTGCTGCCGGCCGAGCCGCCCGAGCTCGAACTGGGGGTGATCCGGCTCGCCGACGGCTCCGCCGCGCTCGGCATGATCTTGCGCCGGCAGTGTCCGGCGACGGACGACCTCACCGACATCACCGGTTTCGGCGGCTGGCGAAATTACCTCAGCCGGTAAGCGGGACCCGCGGGATCGTCAGCGGACCGGCGGCGGATCCTCAGAAGGAGATGAAGATCATGCCCTGCGGCCCGAGGCTGGGCCCGCGGAGGGACACCGGGGAGATCTGGCCGGTGTACATGTTCAGCTGGCCCAGGTAGTGCGGCGGGAACCCGGGCGCCGGGCAGGGTGAGAGACTGGCCGCTGTGCGCACGTACGGACTGCGGTTTGACGTCAACTGTTCGATCTTGTTCACCGAGCTGCCCCTGCTGAAGCGCCCGGCGGCCGCGCGAGCGGCCGGGTTCGACGCGGCGGAATTCTGGTGGCCGTTCGGCGAACCTGTCCCCCCCGACCGCGAGGTGGACCGTTACATCGGGGCGCTCGGCGACGCGGGGGTACGGCTGGTCTCGCTCAACTTCATCGCGGGTGACATGGCGGCCGGCGACCGGGGGCTGCTGTCGCTGCCGTCCGGATCGGCGGCGTTCCGGGACAACATCGCCGTCTGTGCCGACATCGCCGCGCGCACCGGTTGCACCATTCTCAACGCGCCGTACGGGAACCGGGTAGACGACGTGCCAGAACGGCAGCAGGACGAACTGGCCGCCGAGAACCTCGCGCTGGCCGCGGCGGCCGCCGCCCGGGCCGGGGCGACCGTGGTCGTGGAGGCGCTGAACTCCTACGACAGCCCCCGCGCGGCGATCGTATCCAGTCAGCGCGCGCTGGCGGTCATCAACGAGGTGCGGGCCGGGGGCGTCACCAACATCGCGTTCCTCGCCGACCTGTACCACCTCGGCCGGATGGGTGAGGACCCGGCGCGCGTGCTGGCCGGCCACGCCAGCGACATCGCGCACGTGCAGATCGCCGACGTGCCGGACCGCAGCGCTCCGGGGACCGGCGAGCTGGATTACGACGCGCTGTTCAGGCAGATCGCCGCGCAAGGTTATCCCGGCTGGATCGGCTGCGAGTACCATCCGTCCGATCCCGCGGACAGCTCGGCGAGCTTCGGCTGGAGGTCCGGGCCGGATGGGTTATGACCTGGTCCTCAGGTCCCGGCGGACGGTGCTGCCCGGGGGGTCCCGGGCGGCGGCGGTCGCGGTGGCCGGGCCGGCCATCGCGGCCATCGCCGGGTACGACGCGCGCCTTGAGGCTGGCCAGGATATCGACCTGGGCGATCTCGCGCTGCTGCCGGGCCTGGTCGATACCCACGTGCACGTCAACGAGCCCGGCCGGACCGAGTGGGAAGGGTTCGCGGCCGCGACCCGGGCGGCCGCGGCCGGCGGGGTGACGACGATCTGCGACATGCCGCTTAACTCGCTGCCCCCTACGACGTCGGTCCCGGCGCTGGAGGAGAAGCGGGCGGCGGCGGCGGGCAAATGCTGGGTCGACGTGGCGTTCTGGGGCGGGGCGGTGCCGGGCAACGAAGCGTCGCTGCTGCCCCTTCATGAGGCCGGGGTGATCGGGTTCAAGTGCTTCCTGCTCGACTCCGGGGTGCCAGAGTTCCCGCCGCTTGAGCCGGCCGGGCTGCGGTCCGCGCTCGGCACGCTGGCCACGGCGGACGCGCTGCTGATCGCGCACGCCGAGGACGCGGCGGAGATCAAACAAGCGGCCGGCCGGGACTTCGGCGCCTTCGTGGCGTCCAGGCCGCCGGTCGCGGAACGGCGCGCCATCGAGAAGGTGATCGCGGGCGCGGCCGCCACCGGAGCGCGGGCGCATATCGTCCACCTGTCCGCGGCCGAGTGCGTGGGCATGATCGCCGCAGCCCGGGCGGCGGGTATCCGGCTGTCGGCCGAGACGTGCCCGCACTACCTGTTCTTCGCCGCAGACCAGGTACCCGACGGCGCCACCGAGTTCAAGTGCTGCCCGCCGATCAGGGACGCGGTCAACCGGGAGGCGCTGTGGCGCGGGCTCGAATCCGGGGTCATCGACTGCGTGGTGTCCGATCACTCGCCGTGCCCGCCGGAGCTGAAGTCCTTCGGCACCGGGGACTTCGGCGCGGCCTGGGGCGGCATCGCGTCGCTGCAGCTCGGCTTGTCCGCGGTGTGGACCGTCGCCCGGACGCGGGGGCGGACGCTGGACGACGTGGCCCGGTGGATGTCCGCTGCTCCGGCCGCGCTCGCAGGCCTGCCCGCCAAGGGGCGCATCGCCGCCGGGTGCGACGCCGACCTGGTGGCCTTCGACCCGGATCAGGCCTTCGTGGTGAACGCGGCCCGGCTGCAGCACAGGCACCCCGTCACGCCGTACGCAGGCGCGACCCTGACCGGGCGGGTACGGCAGGCGTGGCTACGCGGTTCCGCGCTGCTCGGGGGGGAGAGCGGAGCGCCGGATGGTGAGCCACGTGGCCGGCTGCTAAGGCGCGGCTGAGGGGATTGGGCTGGGCACGCCCGAAGCTTTTCAGGAATTCTACGGAAATTCTGCGGATTCGCTAGGGCGCGGGCGGACGAAGTTACCCGGTCTCGCCGGCGCTGAACTGGTCGAGCAGGGTTCTTCTCGATCGGCACCCGGAGTGTTACCGAGGTTCCAGCATCCGCCGCCGCGCGGCGCGTCCAGCGGCCCGTGCCCGGCACACAAACGAACGCCAGGAAATGAAGTGAACTGGCGATCGATACCCAGAAGAAGCGGCGAAATTACGCGAACCGGCTTGAGCAGGTCTCCACGGTTTGCGGGGAAGCCTGTGCGAATATCTAGGGACTTGGGTTCGTTTATGTGAGGATATAGGGTGCTACCTGCAAGGTGGCTGGGTCATGGGGAGAGTAGTCATGAGCGATTCGGCGGGAATGACCAGACGGGGATTCGTCCGGACCGCGGGCGTGGCGACGGCGGGGCTGGGGCTCGGCTCGGTTATGGGGACCGCCAGGGCAGGCACGACTACCGCAGAGGACCGTCGGGTCGCCGGTCAGGGGCTGGATCCCGGTACGGCCTCCCGGCTTGACGCCGCGATCCGCGCGGTGATGAAGCAGGCTAGCATCCCGGGATCGATTGTCGGCCTGTGGATGCCCGGGGGCTCTTACGTGCGGGCCTTCGGGGTCGCCGACAAGGTAACCGGAGCTCGCATGCAGACCCGCTTTTACATGCGCATTGGCAGCGAGACCAAGACCTTCACCGTGTCGGCTATCTTGCAGCTGGTCGACCAGGGGCTGATAGGGCTGGACGACCCGATCGCGAAATACGTACCGGACGTGCCCGACGGCCAGCACATCACGATCCGCGAGCTGGCCCGCATGCAGAGCGGCCTTTACAATTACAGCGAGAGCCCGCAGTTCACCAAGGCGCTGTACACAGATCCGTACCGCGCGTTCACGCCGCAGCAGCTTCTGGCGTACTCATTCTCCCACCCGCTGAACTTTCCGCCCGGGACCAGCTGGGAGTACTCCAATACCAACACCGTGCTGCTCGGCCTGGTGGTGGAGCTGCTAAGCGGCCAGCCGCTACGGGATTATCTCCGGGACCACATCTTCAGGCCGTTCGGCCTGCGGCGCACGATCTTCCCGGTCGGCAGCGAATTTCCTTTCCCGCACGCCCACGGGTACTCGATCAACGAACTGACCGGGGAGCCGGTCGACACGACAGACTGGAACCCCTCTTGGGGATGGGCCGCCGGAGCGATGATCTCCACGCTCAGTGACCTGCGCCGGTGGGCGCCGGTACTGGCCACCGGCCGGCGCCTTCTGACCCCGCGGACGCAGGCCGAGCGGCTCCAGGCCGTGCCCATACCCGGGGCGCCGACCGACGTGTCCTACGGCCTCGGGCTTTTCGTAGCCGCCGGATGGATCGGGCACAACGGCTCCCTGCCGGGCTATCAAAGCCTCACGATCTACCTTCCCAGCGAGCACGCCACCCTGGTCATCCTGATCAACACGGATAACTCGTATCAGAATCAGGAGCCAAGCACGCTGCTCGGTGAGGCCATCACGGAGATCGTCACTCCCGATCATGTGTATGGCAAGTAGCCGCTAACGGAGCTGCCGGTGCGAGTGAGTGTTCTGAGTGATGACATGTTCATCGGCGTGCCCGGGCCTCTCATCGAGCGCTCGGTTTCCGTCGCGGAGCGCCGTCGCCAAGAACATTGTGGGTAGTGATACCTCCATGGACGAACAACTCCTGCCTGACCTGCTGCGGTTGCGCGGATCGGTCGTCGCGGCCAGTGACGAGTTCTTCGCCGCGAAAGAGAACCTCATCAAGCCGACCGCGCCGGTATTCGCGCCCGGCACGTATGACGCGAAAGGTCAGGTGTACGACGGATGGGAGACCAGGCGCCGGCGCGGACCGGACGGGACGCTTCCGGACCGCTCCGCGCGCGACTGGGTCATCGTCCGGCTCGGCGTGCCGGGTGTAGTGCGCTCCATCGTCGTCGACACCGCGTTCTTCACCGGCAACTACCCGCAGGCCTGCTCGGCAGACGCGTGCTGGGTGAGCGGGTACCCGGCGTCCGACGAGCTCACCGCCGACGCCGATGCTGCCCGCTGGCAGCAGATCCTCCCGCGCGGGCTGCTGACCGGCGACGCCCGGCACGCGTTCAGGGTGGGCTCGGGGCGCAGGTTCACCCACGTCAGGCTGAACATCTTCCCCGACGGCGGCGTCGCTCGGCTGCACGTCCACGGCGAGGTGGTACCGGACCCGGCGTTGCTGGAGGGCCTCACCTTCGACCTGGCGGCACTGGAGAACGGCGCGGACATAGCGGCTCGCAGCGACCAGTTCTACTCCTCGCCCCGCAACGTCATCTCCCCCGGGCTGGCCCGGGTGATGGGCGAGGGCTGGGAGACCCGCAGGCGCAGGAAGCCCGGATATGAGTGGCTGGTCGTCAGGCTGGCCGGGCGCGGCGTTATCCATCTCGCCGAGATCGACACGTCCTGGTACCGGGGCAACCAGCCCGCTGCCGCCTCGCTGCAGATCATGGACGCTGGTGACCGGGCGAGCGTCGGGTCATTGGCCGATGAGACGGCGTGGCGCGATCTGCTGCCTCGCCTCAGGCTGCTGCCGGACACCCCGCACCGGTTCCGCGTCGACGGCCCGCCGGCCACGCATGTCCGGCTGAACATCTTCCCCGACGGCGGCGTGGCCAGGCTGCGGCTTTACGGATCGCTGAGCGAAGACGGCCTCGCCGCCGTCCGGCGCCGCTGGGACCAGACCAGCTGAGCGCATCGGCTGACGAGAACGCGCGGCCGTGATCTCATGAGCAGGTGAGCCATGTGGTGATCGCCCCGGACAAGTTCAAGGGAACGCTCACCGCGGTCCAGGTTGCCGCGCACGTGGCTGCCGGGCTGGAACGGGCTTGCCCGGGCGTGCCGACCGTCAAGGTGCCCGTGGCGGACGGCGGCGACGGCACCGTGACCGCGGCGGAGGCCGCCGGGTTCCG
>JASIGD010000208.1 GCA_030045295.1 Streptosporangiaceae bacterium | reverse complement strand
GACGCGGCCCGCGCGGCGGCCTGCGACGCCACGGTGACCCCGGTGGTCACCGGCCAGGTCGACCCGGCCGCCCTGGATGACCTGGTGGAACTGTGCGTGGAGCTGGCCCGCTACGGCGGCCGCGTGCGGCCGGGCCAGCCCCAGCCGATGGCCGACCTCGGTCCGGCCGCGCCGCTGACCGCGCACGCCCGGGAGATGCTCGAGCGGGCCATCATCGGCAAGGCGATCGACCTGCTGTCCGGCCCCGGCGGGCTGGCCAGCTTCTTGCGCATCCGCCAGCTTGGCGCCCGGCTGGCCGGGCCGAGCCTGCCGCTGGACGTGGGCCGCAGCGCGAGCATCCCGGCCGCGATCCGCCGCGCGGTGATCCTCCGCGACCAGCGCTGCCGGTGGCCCGGCGGCTGCAGTCAGCCCGCCGCGGCCTGCGAAGTGCACCACGTGCTCCACCAGGCCGACGGCGGCCCGACCAGCATCCGGCACTGCCTGCTGCTGTGCTTCTTCCACCACCACGTCGCCGTCCACCAGCAGGGCTGGACCCTGCTCCTGCACCCCGATGGCACCACCACCGCCCGCAGCCCTGACGGCACCAAGATCCTGCACAGTCACGGACCCCCGCCACGCCCCGGGTAACCACCCCCGCGCCGGTAACTTCAGCTAATCCAGCAGTAGCGCGTTCGCCTGGACCGGCGCAACGTGGCCTCCTCGTCACCGGCCCGTGGTCCAGTTCCTGCGATCGAGGGTCACGGGCTGGCCGCCAGCGCGAGCAGCTGCTCCCTGTCGGGTCCCAGCGGCTCCACGTCGCGCCAGCCGGATCCCAGCTGCAGCGTCTTGTCGCGGAGGCCTGGCCGGGCGAAGACCTCCCCGGGTGGCCGCAGGACGAGCCAGATGTCCAGGTAGGCCCGCAGACAGTCAGGGTCCTGCCCGGCCGCGGCGCGCAGGGCCTTTCCCAGCTCGTACTCAGAGTCCTGCGGGTCATACGTGCCGCCGCGCATGCCGGACTCTATTTCGGCCAGCCGGTGGCGGTCGGTGGCAAGGGTCGCGCGGTACCACGGCTCCACCGATCTCGCGGTCGCCGCGTGGAACGCTTCGGCGAATGCCGCCGGATCGTCCAGGCCGGCCGTGCGAAGCTGGTCCCGCAGCGTCACGGCGTGCAGCATGCCGATCGACGCGCCGCGCCCGTTGGCCGGATTGGAGCATGCCCACGAATCGGCCACGGCCACGACGCCCGTGGCGACCGGCCGGCCGTCGGCGACGAAGCCGCGGTGGCGGTCCTCCAGGTGGGCCATCACCTGAACGCCATCCTCGATCGGGGTTCCGTCCAGCCAGTGCGCTACCAGCGGAAGGCCGCGCACCACCGCTTCCCAGCTGTTCGTCTCGCGCAGCGACCGAAGCGCCGTGTCCTTCGAGCTGGTCACGAGCGCTATCGACCACGTCCCGTTATCCGCGGGCAGGGTGAGCGAGGTGATCGTGCCCCAGTCCAAGATGTTGCCGCCGAAGGCGGGGGGCACCGACCCGTCCGTCGACCGGAAGTGCCGCCCGTAGTACAGGAACCCGCTGTCCTCCAGCTCCTCGGCCGGGTCGCGCGCACCGATCTCGCTGAGCCAGCCCGGCAGTGACGACCGGCGGCCGCTCATGTCCACCACCAGGTCGGCCTGGATAGACTCGCCGTCCCTGGTCCGCACTCCCGTCACATGCGGCACGCCGGGCCGTGCTGACACTCCGCTGACCAGGCCGGTAACGGCCGTGCCGCGGCGGATCTCGACTCCCGGGGCCGCAGCGGCCTGCGCGGCGACCACGGCTTCCACCACCGGCCGCCGGCCGGTCAGCGAGTCGTAGCAATCGTCGCCTTCCCGCCAGCCGCCGGTCATCTTCTTGGGCGCGTCGCGGATGACGTTCAGTCGCAGCGCGCCGACGGCCCGCAGCGCCTCGGAAACCTCGGGCAGCTCAGCATCGACCACCGACCGGAACCCAGCCAGGAAGAAGTGCGGCAGCCGGAACTGATTCAGCCCCGGCCGCTGCCACCGCTCCCACGCCTCAACCGGCTCAGGGGGTGGGATGGGGTCCCGCTCCAGCACGGTGACCTGATGACCGTCACCGGCCAACAACATCGCTGTCCCCAGTCCCACCACCCCGGCCCCGATGATCACAATCCGAGCCATAATCGAAGGCTAGACCGTCGCTTCAGCCAGGTCCAAGCCCAGGCCAGCGCCGTGCCGGGCGCGCTCACGGATCCTCAGCCAGCCGGTAGACCCGCGTGTCCCGCAACTGGAAACCCAGTCGCTCGTAGAGCCGGTTGGCCGACTCCCGCGAAGGCCGCGACGTCAGGTCGATGGTCCGCGCACCGGCCGCCCTGGCCAGCCGGATGGCCTCGCGGCTCAGCGCCGCCCCGACGCCCAGGCCGCGCGCGGACTCATCGACCACGACGTCCTCGATCCGCACCCGCAAACCCGTCGGGATCGGGAACATCACCAGCGTCAGCATGCCGATGATCTCGCCCGCCTCCCGTGCCACCAGAAAGCTGCTGCCGTTCCAGGTCGCGATCCGCCGCAGCTCGGCAGCGTCCAGCGGCGGCGCTGATTTCGACAACTGAGGCAGCAGCCGGTTGATGGCGCGGGCGTCCTCGTCGGTGATTTCCCGGAGTACCTCGATGCTCATGCGGGGGACTCTAGCGTCCCCGCGGGACCCTGGCGTCCCCGCGGGAGCTAACGCGAGACCAAGGGCTCGTCGGCGGCGAGCGGGACTTCGCCGCGCGCGCCGGCCAGTACCCGCAGCGCGTCCGGCGGCAGGTAACAGTGCACGGGCGCGCCCTGGGCCAGGTCGGGCTGGTCGCCGTCGTTCTGGATCAGCGCCTGCAGCGGCACGCCGGGCGCGAGGCGGAGCATCACCTGAGTGCCGGAACCGAGGAAGACCACGCGCTCGACCATCGCCGGTACCCGGTTCTCACCTGGCGACCCGTGCGTCTCGATCCGTACCCGCTCCGGCCGGATCACGGCGTGCGCCTTGCCGGTGAAATCTGAACTGCCCGCCTCGCACCGCTGCGTGGTCAGCGGCCAGTCTCCGAGGCGGATCTCACCGGGCGGGCCGGCCCTGATGACGTCGATCTCCATCAGGTTCGCGGCGCCCAGGAAGTCGGCGACGTAGGTGTCGGCGGGCTCCTCATAGACCTGGCGCGGGGAACCGATCTGCACGATCCGGCCCGCGTTCATCACGGCCAACCGGTCAGACATGGTCAGCGCCTCTTCCTGGTCGTGGGTGACGTAGAGGAAGGTGATGCCGACACGTTCCTGAAGCGCCTTCAGCTCGACCTTGAGCGAGCGGCGGAGCTTGGCGTCGAGCGCGCCGAGCGGCTCGTCGAGCAGCAGTACCGCCGGCTTGAGCACCAGCGCGCGAGCGAGCGCGACGCGCTGCTGCTGGCCGCCGGACAACTGGCCGGGGCGCCGCTTGGCGTACGAGGTCATCTTCACCAGGTCGAGGGCCTCGTCCACCCGGCGCTTGATCTCGCCCTTGGTGAGCTTGCGGTGCCGCAGCCCGAACGCCACGTTGTCCCACACGGTGAGGAACGGGAACAGCGCGTAGCTCTGGAACACCGTGTTGACGTTGCGCCGGTGCGGCGGCACGTTCGACACGTCGACCCCGTCAAGCAGGATCCGGCCCGACGTCGGCTGCTCAAAGCCGGCGATCAGCCGCAGGGTGGTGGTCTTGCCGCAGCCCGACGGGCCGAGCAGCGAGAAGAACTCGCCGCTGGGCACGGCCAGGTCGATATTGTCGACGGCAACCTCAGCGAACTTCTTGGTTAGCCCAGATAGTTCGATGCTTCCTCCGGCCACGGTGCCTCCTTACCTGCCGCTTTTGCGCGCCCGCTTCGGTGCGGGCTTCCAGTCGAACCCCAGTTGCCCGGCCGCGAACCGCATCGCCAGGTCGTACGTGCGCTGCGGCGGCACTTGCGGGTCCTCGAGCGCGATCTGCACTGCCAGCCCGTCGAGCAGGGCCGCCAGCGTGATCGTGAAGTCATCGACATCGACAGGTGCGAACTCGCCGGCCTCCTGGCCGGCCTGCACGATCGAGCGGATGGCCTCCCGCCACTGCTCATCAGACTTCTGCCGCACCGCAGCCACTCCCGCGCTCCGCGGCGACTGGGCCCAGAAGTCTAGCCAAAGCAGCCAGTAGCTGCGCGGTTCGGGATTGCCGGGCAGGCAGATCATGGCCATGAGCTCGGTCAGCTGACCGGCTGCGGTCGGGATTTCCTGCATCCGCCGGAGGAACTCGGCGTACCAGGTGTCTTCCGAGTACCTGATCGCCTCGGTGAGCAGCTGTTCGCGGGTCTTGAAGTAGTAGATGACCAGCGCCGGGCTAGTGCCGGTGCGTTCGGCGACATCGGCGATCCTGGTATCGGCGTAGCCCCGCTCGACGATGACCTCCAGCGCGGCGCGCAGCATCTGCTCGCGGCGCTGCTCCGCGGCATCACGAGAAGCGCGCCCGTTGCCGTTCGCGTGCTCCTTCATGTCCCGAACCTCGTTTCCAGTCTCATGCTCGGGGCCGTTCCCTCGTTTACGGCCTTGTGAGTAATCGTAGCAGCTTCTAGACTGAATGTTCAGTCAATCTTTCGGAGGACCTGGTTCCATGGCAACGAAGGCAACAAAGGCAACAGGCGCGACGGGAGCAACCGCGACCGCGCACTACGACGCGATCATCGTGGGAGGCGGGCACAACGGCCTGGTCGCCGCGGCGTACCTGGCGCGCTCCGGCGCTCGCACGCTGGTCCTGGAGTCGAGACCGACGACCGGCGGCGCCGCGACCACCGAGGCTCCCTGGCCGGACGCCCCGGAGTTCCGCGTCACCCGCCTGTCCTACGTGATGTCGCTGCTGCCGCCGACCATCATGCGCGACCTGCAACTGGACAAGCACGGCTACAAGATTTTCCCGATGGGCCCGTACTACCAGGCCTTCCCCGAAGGCGGGTCGATCAAGCTCTACGCCGACGACGCCAAACGAAACCACGACGAGGTGTCCCGCTGGTCGAAGAAGGACGCCGACGCCATGCCGCGCTGGGACGCCTGGCTGGCGGGCCTGGCCGACGTGCTGGGGCCGCTGCTTTTGACCGTGCCGCCGAACCTCGGCTCGCGTAAGCCCCGCGACCTCAAGGAGACGCTCCGGCTGGCCTGGCGCCACCGCAACCTGGACGTGCGCACGATCGCCGACGTGACCCGGCTGATGACCATGTCGGTCGCCGACCTGCTGGACGACTGGTTCGAATCGCCCCAGGTCAAGGGCGCACTTGCGGTCAACGGCGTGATCGGCACCTGGGCGGGCCCGTACGAGCCGGGTACCGCCTACGTGATGGCGCACCACTCCATCGGCGACGTCGGTGACGGGCACCTGGGCAACTGGGGCTTCCAGGAAGGCGGGATGGGCGCGGTCGCCGACGCGATCGCGGCCGCCGCCCGCGAGGCCGGCGCCGAGATCCGCACCAACGCCCCGGTCAGGCAACTCCTGCTCTCCGGCGGCCGCGCCGCAGGCGTCGTGCTCGATAACGGCCAGCAGATCAAGGCCAAAGTCGTCGTCACCTCGCTGCATCCGCGCACCGCGTTCCTGGACCACGTCGGCAGGCAGAACCTGCCCGACGACTTCGTCCGGGACATCGAGCACTGGAAGACCCGCAGCGGCGTGGTCAAGATCAACCTGGCCCTGGCCGAACTGCCCGACTTCACCGCCGATCCCGGCACCGCCCTGCAAGACCACCACACGGGCTCGGTGGAGATGGCCCCGTCGATGGAGTACATCGAGCGAGCGTTCCAGGACGCGCGGGAAGGCCGCCCGGCCGTCCGGCCGTTCAGCGATGGGGTCATCCCGACCGCGTTCGACACCACGTTGTGCCCGGACGGGTACCACATCATGTCGCTGTTCACCCAGTGGGTGCCGGCCGACTGGAACGAGCAGCCGCACCGCGAAGAACTCGAGGCCTACGCCGACCGCATGATCGACTGCTACAACGAGGTGGCGCCGAACTTCAAGAGCTCGATCCTGCACCGTGACATCGTCGGCCCGTATGCGATGGAACACGACTACGGCCTGATCGGCGGCAACATCTTCCACGGCGAACTGTCCCTCGAGCAGCTGTTCCACATGCGCCCCGCGCCCGGCTTCGCGGACTACCGTACGCCGGTGCCCGGCCTGTATTACGCCAGTTCCGCAACCCACGCGGGCGGCGGCGTGTGCGGCATCCCCGGCATGCAGGCGGCCCGAGCCGCGATCGCCGACCGGCGCGCCGCGGCGCATAGCGGACCGCGCCTCGGGAAGCGCCGCTCGCGCCGTTCGTGACCACTCCGCCTGCCGGCGCCGAGGTCCGCGTTTCCGCGGAAACGCCCAGCCTCCCCGCCAGCACCGCGCTGACCGCGATGCTGGAGGCACGCAGCGTCGCGCTGGTCGGGGCCAGCGCGCGGCCGGGCAGCCTCGGCGCGCGGATGATCGCCGAGGCGGCCCGCAGCCCGTCACGGCCGCGCACCTACCTGGTGAACCCGCGGTACCAGGACATCGGCGGCGTCCGCTGCCTGCCGCGGCTGGCCGACGTCCCCGAGCCGGTCGACCTGGTCCTGCTCGCGGTCCCCGATACCGCGCTGGAGGAGCAGCTTGGCGCGGCCGCACGCACCCAGGCCCGTTCGGCCGTAATTTTCGGTAGTGCCTTCGACCCTCCAGGCGCGACCGGACTGAGAGACCGCCTGGCCGCGACCGCCGCGCAGGCCGGAATGGCCGTGTGCGGGGCGGGGTGCATGGGGTTCGTGAACGTGTCCCGCGGGCTGCGCGCGGTGGGGTACGTCGAGCCTGATCCGGTGCCGCCCGGGCCGGTGGCCCTGATCACCCACTCGGGGTCGGTGTTCTCCGCGATGCTGCGCACGCGCCGCGGGTTCGGCTTCAGCCTGGCCGTCTCGTCCGGCCAGGAACTCGTCACCACCGCCGCGGACTACGCCGGGTACGCGCTGGACCTGCCCGACACCAGGGTGCTGGCCCTGGTCCTCGAGGCCATCAGGGACGCGGCCGAGCTGCGGTCGGTCCTGGGCCGCGCGCTGTCCGCCGGCGTCCCTGTCGTGCTGCTCAGCGTGGGCGGGTCGCGGGCCGGCCGGGCACTGGTGTCAGCGCACTCGGGCGCCCTTGCGGCGGCCGACGGCGCCTGGGAGGCGCTGGCCGGCGCGTACGGCGTGCACCGGGTCCGTGACCTGGCCGAGCTGGCCGACACGC